>JAPUJD010000285.1 GCA_027296385.1 Acidobacteriota bacterium
CGATCATACATTCAGCCTTTCACCGTGGCCTCGATCCTGGCCATCGCCGGCCTGGCCCTGACCGCCGGTCTCGTCGCGGCGCAGGATCTCGCCGGGTTCGAGGAGCGCACGACGCTCCATCGGCTCGACAACGGCTGGACCTTCGTCATCGTCGAGCGTCCCGTCGCGCCGGTCTTCTCTTTCGCCACCCTCGTCAACGTGGGCTCGGCGCAGGAGGTACCCGGCATCACCGGCCTGGCTCACATGTTCGAGCACATGGCCTTCAAGGGGACTCCGAACTTCGGCACCAGCGACTACGAGGCCGAGAAGCGCGCCCTGGAGGCGATGGAGGCGGCGTACCAGAGGTACCAGGCCGAGCGTCAGGCTCTGGGATCGGATCCGAAAAAGGTCGCAGAGCTGTTGGCCGTCTTTCGCCAGCGTCAGGAGGAGGCGGCGCAGTTCGTCGTCGTCAACGAGTTCGACGAGATCCTCTCCCGTGAGGGAGGCGTCGGTATCAACGCCTTCACCAACAACGACTTCACCGGCTATTTCTACGACCTGCCGGCCAACAAGATCGAGCTCTTCTGCTATCTGGAGTCCGAGCGCTTTCTCCATCCGGTCTTTCGGGACTTCTACAAGGAGAGGGACGTCGTTCAGGAGGAGCGGCGCCTGAGGACGGAGAGCCAGCCCATTGGCCGGCTCCTGGAGCAGTTCCAGGCCACCGCGTTCGTCGCTCACCCCTACAAGCAGCCGGTGGTCGGATACATGAGCGACCTCCAGTCGATCACGATCACGGACGCGCAAGCCTTCTTCGACCGGTACTACGTGCCCTCCAATCTGGTGACGGTGATCGTCGGAGACGTCGACCCCGAGACCCTGATACCGATGTTGGAGACCTACTTCGGCCGGGTACCCGGCGGCCCCGAGCCGGAGCCGCTACGCACGGTCGAGCCGCCGCAGATCGGCGAGAAGGTGGTCCGCGTCGTGGATCCTTCGCAGCCCGTCTATATCGAGGGCTACCACATCAGCTCCCAGACGCACCCGGATCAGCCCGTCTGGGACGCGGTCGACGACATTCTCTCCGGTGGCCGGACCTCACGGTTGTACCGTTCCTTGGTCCGCGACAAGAAAATCGCCGCCAACACAGGCTCCTTTTCCCAGCTACCCGGGAGCAAGTACCCGACCCTCTGGGTCGCGTGGGCTTTCCCGAGCCCGAACAGCTCGAACGAAGAGGTCCAGGCGGCGATCCACGAGGAGATCGAGCGCATGAAGACCGAGGAGGTCACGGACCAGGAGCTCGACCGCTTCAAGACCCGGGCCAGGGCGAACCTCCTGCGTTCGCTACGCAGCAACTCGGGGCTCGCGACGAGCCTGGCGCAGTACCAGACGTTCTACGGCGACTGGCGGGAGCTCTTCCGCTATCTCGATCGGCTCGAGGCCGTGAGCAAGGCCGACATCCAGCGAGTCGTCAGCCAGGCGCTCGTTTCGACCAACCGGACCGTCGGCATGATCGTCACGGCCGAGCAAGCGGCGCCGACCGCGAGCGGCGAGTAGGAGATGCGACCGATGTTGACGCGACAAGAGAAGCGGCACCTACTGACGGGAGCGTTGGTGGCGCTGGCGATCGTCCTGACGCCGCTTGCCGCCGCCGCGCAGGTGACGAAGGCCCACGAGATCGAGTATCCGCCGCTGCCGGACTTTGAAGTGCCGCAGCCCACACGGCTCGAGCTCGACAACGGGTTGGTCTTGGTTCTCGTCGAGGATCACGAGCTCCCATTGATCGATGCCGTGGCGCGCATCCGTACCGGGCAGCGTGTCGACCCGGCCGACCGGGCCGGGCTGGCGAGCCTGACCGGTGAGGTGATGCGCACGGGTGGCACGGAGACCAGGAGCGGTGACGAGATCGACGAGTTTCTCGAGGGGCGCGGCGCCAGCATCGAGGCCGAGATCGGCATCGATGTCGGCTCAGCCGCGATGAGCTCCCTCGAGGAAGACTTCGTCGAGGTTCTCGGACTGTTCGCCGAGATTCTCCGCCACCCGGTGTTCGACCAGGGCAAACTCGAGGTGGCCAAGAATCAGGCCAACACCGCGATCGCGCGCCAGAACGATTCGCCGCAGGCGATCCTGTTCCGTGAGTTCGCCAAGGTTTTGTTGGGCGAGGAGTCGCCGTACACGCGCCCTGACACCTATACGAGCATCGCCAGCATCACGCGCGACGATTTGCTGGCCTTCCACCAGCAGTACTTTCAGCCCAACAACATCATCCTCGGAATCGTCGGCGACTTCGATACCGAGGAGGTCGTCGAGCAGGTGAAGGCGGTCTTCGGTGACTGGCCGGCGGGTGCGGTGGTCGAGAAGTTCGAGGGTGGCTATCGGACCGAGCCGTCCCCAGGCGTGGCGTATGTCGAGAAGAACGATATGACCCAGTCGATGATCGTCATGGGCCATCTCGGCGTTCGCCGGGACAGCCCGGACTTCTACGCCATCGAGGTGTTCAACGAGGTGCTGGGTGGAGGATCCTCTTCCCGTCTCTTCTCCCGCGTGCGCTCGCAGAAGGGGCTGGCCTATGCCGTCAGCGGATCGCTGGGCAGCAAATGGGACCGCGAGGGCCGCTTTCAACTCTTCACGACGACGAAGACGGAGACCACCGGGGCCGCTATCGAGGCGCTGATGCTCGAGGCCCGCAACGTCGCCGGCGACGAGCCGCCGACCGAAAAGGAGGTGACACGGGCCAAGCAGGCGATCCTGAGCTCCTTCGTCTTCACTTCCGACTCGCCACGCGAAATCCTCGATCAGCAGCTGACCTACGAGTACTACGGCTACCCCTTGGACTGGCTGGCGCGCTATATCGACGGCATCCGTGCCGTCACTACCGAGCAGGTGCAGGCCGTCGGCCGGCGCTACGTCGAGCCCGAGGCCTTCGCCATCGTCGTGGTCGGACCGACCGAGGGCCGGGATCGGCCGCTCGAGGATTTCGGTCCTGTCACTGCAGTCGATATCTCGATTCCTGCGCTGGAGACGGACGCCGCGGAAGCGACACCGGAAACCATCGCCAGGGGCGGCGAGCTGTTAGCGGCCGCGATCGAAGCTCATGGCGGCGCCGAGGCCTTCGCCGGCTTCGTCAATATCCGGCAGAAGGTGTCGGCCGCGGCGACCAGCCCGGGCGGCGAGCTCCAGGTCGAAATCGACCAGTTCGTCGTTTACCCCGACCGCCTCCGCCAAGAAGTTACTTTGCCGCAGGGAACGATGGTCCAGGTGATCACGCCGGACGAGGCCTACATGCAGACTCCGGCCGGCAGTCAGCCTCTGGTCGGGCAGCGCCGGGACTCGTTGGTCGGGAGCCTGCACCGCACGCTGCCGGTGCTTCTGCGTAGGGCTACCGAAGGCGGGATCGAGGCCGTCGCCGGCGATGCCGGTGAAGTCGGCGGTGTGCCTGTCCAGCTCGTGCAGATCACGTCGGGTGGCGAGAATTTCCAGCTCGGGGTCGACCCCGCGAGCGGCCGTATTCTCGGGCTCGTCTTCCGGGGGACGAATTTCGCCGGTGTGCCCGGCGAGGTACGTCAGGCCTACTCTGACTTCCGTGAGATCCAGGGCCTGACCCTGCCGTTCGCCGTCGAAGCGACGTTCGAAGGCTCGCCCTACATGTCGAGCATCGTCAACGAGGCGACGATCAATGGCGAATTCGACGAGGCCCTCTTCGCGCCGCCCGAGCAGTAGTCGGTGCCTTGTCGCTTGCTCAGGCGGTCGCTATGTCGACGCCGAGGCCAACGAGGCCGAAGAGAACCATTCACTCCGGTTCGTCGAGCTCGGCCCGCATCCAGCCCTGGACGGAATTGATCAGATGCACCGCGGAGCAGGCGGTGAGATCCGGTTTGTGGAGCACCCGCTCGCGAATCTCTCCCCGCGCCAGCAGGTCCGCTCTCAGGGTACCGGCGAGCAGACCGCTCGATAGCGGCGGGGTGAAGCGCTCACCGCCGACTTCGAGCACGAGATTGGCGATCGTCGTCTCGGTGAGTTCGCCGCGCTCGTTCCAGAGCACGACGTCGTCGAACTGCGATCGCTCGAGCAGAGCCCGCTCGTAGACTGCCCGGTGCGTCGTCTTGTGGTAGAGAAAGGGATCAGCCGAGTCCACCGCGCGCCCCGCCAGCGCAAGGCGCCGGGGCTCGGTGACGGGCGTGAAGGAGTGGCTGCTCAGGCGTGCTCGGCCGTTGTGGTCGACGAGCAGCCGAACGCGCTGTGGCTCGAGCCAGTCGGCACCGGCTTGACCCAGCTGGTGCTCGATCTCGGTCCGGTCGACCGGGATCGAGAAGTAGTCAGCCGAGTCGAGCAGGCGATCCAGGTGTCGGCGCAGCAGGCGGTAGCCCTCGTCCGGTCGCCAGAGGAGGGTCTCGAGCAGAGAGAAGGATGGCCGGGGAGCGGTCAGGATCTTGGCCTTGTCGAGGCACTCGTCGTGCTCGGCCTGCGGATCGGAGTCCCATAGGATCCCGCCACCCGTGCCGTAGGTGAGGCGACCGGACGCGCGATCCACGGCCGCGGTGCGGATGGCAACGTTGAACCGCGCCCGTCGGTCCGGCGCCAGCCAGCCGATGGCGCCGGTGTAGATGCTCCGCGCAGTGGGCTCGAGCTCGCGGATGAGCTCCATCGTGCGAACCTTCGGGGCACCGGTGATCGAAGCGCAGGGGAAGAGCGCCGCGAAGATCTCGCCGACACCGGCCTCGGTCCTGGCCTCGACGGTGGAGGTGAGTTGGAAGACCGAAGGGTAGCGCTCGACGTCGAAGAGGCTGGTCGTGCGCACGGTACCGGGGCGGGCCACCCGAGCGAGGTCGTTGCGGATCATGTCGACGATCATGACGTTCTCGGCGCGATCCTTGGCCGACGTTGCCAGCTGCCCAGAGCGCTGGCGGTCCTCCGCCGTGGTGCGGCCGCGAGCGATCGTGCCCTTCATCGGCCGACTCACCAGCAAGCTCTCCTCGAGCGAGAAGAAGAGTTCAGGTGAAGCTGAACACAGGGCATGGGTGCCGGTATCGATCCAGGCAGCACAGCTCGAAGGCTGATTGCGCCACAGCTCGAGGAAGAGGCCCCAGGGATCACCTGCGATCTTACCTTCGAGCCGATGGGTGAAGTTGACCTGGTAGGTGTCGCCGCGTGCGATCCAGTCCTGGATCCGACGCACGCCGGAGGCATGTTCGACTGCTGTCAAGCTCGGCCGCAGAGAGCCGACCTCGAAGTTGGCCGCGGGCGGTAGCTCGACCGTTGTCACCTCTGCCGGCGGCTCGCAGATTGCGAACCAGGCGAGCGGGAAGCCGTCCAGCGGGTGAGCCGCCAGCACCGAATCGAACGCCGGTGCCGCATCGTAGCTGACGAAGCCGACTGCCCAGCGACCCTCTCGCGTGGCTTCTTCGGCTGCGTCGAGAGCTTGACGCACACCGCTGAGCGAGTGTGCGGAGACGACCTCATAGACTCGATCGAAAGCCAACCAGCCATCCGTTTCTGGATGGCGAACGAGGGCGCAAGGAGGCCTCGAGAGCTGCGCGAGGGGCACCGGCATGGCTGCTAGACTCCAGTCTACCGGCCGAGGAAACTCCGCACATGCCCCGCATCACCAAGGTCTACACCCGTACCGGAGACGATGGTTCCACCGCTCTTGGCGGCGGCCAGCGTCTGGGCAAGGACGCCCCGCGGATCGAGGCCTACGGTGACGTCGACGAGCTGAGCTCGGCGATCGGCGTGGCCGTTGCCGCGGGTCTTGTCGACGAGCTGAGCTCGCGGTTGGCGACGGTGCAAAACGATCTGTTTCACCTCGGCTCCGACCTGTGCCTCCTCGAGGAGGACAAGGAGACCCTCGCGGTTCCGCGGATCGAGGAGCGGCACGTAACGGGTCTGGAAACTTGGATCGACGAGCTCAGTCTGGCTCTTGGCCCGCTCGAGAATTTCATTCTGCCGGGCGGTACCGTCGGCGCGACCGCGCTCCACGTCGCCCGCACGGTCTGCCGCCGGGCCGAGCGCCGGGTGGTGGCCCTCGGCCGGGCCGAGGCGATCGGAGAGTGGACGATTCGTTATCTCAATCGGCTGTCGGACCTGCTCTTCGTCATGGCCCGCTTCGAGAACCACCGCCGCGAAGTGGGCGACGTTCTCTGGGACAGCCGGGCCTGATCGCGAGTACTTGATAGGCGGGACTCGGCTGGAGAGGGAGTGAGAAATGCAGGCTAGCCGTAGGACTTGATCTGCGGCCAGAGCTCCTCGAGGTCGAGAAGTTGCGAGGGACTTCATGCTCTTCTACGGCATCGGCCCGAGCCACGCCCCATGCTACGCTGGCGAGCACCGATGAAACAATGGATGTCTTTGGCGGTGCTCGTAGTTGGAATCGCCGTCCTGCGGCCGGACCCCGCTTGGGGAGTTTTCCATTTGATGCAGATCGAGCAGGTCATCGGCGGTGTCTGCGGTGACGCCTCGATCCAAGCCATCCAGCTGAGGACGCGTACGGTGGGTCAGAACTTCGTCAACGAAACCCGGCTCGTTGCCTTCGACGCCGCGGGAATGAACCCGGTCGTCCTCCTGACTTTCCCGAAGGATGTGCCGAACGGAGCGGCGGGCGCCCGCATCCTGTCGGCGAGTACCGAATTCATCAATCGTTTCGGCCCTCCCCCGGACTTCACCCTGACCAACCTCATCCCTGCCTCGTACCTGCCCGCTGGTCGATTGACCTTCGAGGACGCAGGCGGCCTGATCTACTGGTCCCTGGCCTGGGGCGGCTCGGCCTACACGGGACCGACTACCGGCGAGATCGACAACGACGATGATGGCGACTTCGGTCCGCCCTTCGCCGGCCCGCTCCCATCGTCGACCGGTCAGGCGCTCCAATTCCAGGGAGCGTTCGACGACCTGAGCACGACCAACGCGGACGACTACGCGCTGAGCGTGGGCGACGCCCTCTTCACCAATAACAGCGGCGCTTCGGGCGTGGTCGGTGGCGGCTGCGTATTCGGTGACGGTTTCGAGTCTGGCGACACCGCGGTCTGGTCCACGACGATTCCCTGAAGAGGCGGCGCGAGGCTCGAGAACCTCACACCGATAGGTTTCGGCAGCCGCCCGGCGCGAGTCGAGCCCGATCGTCTCCTACTCGGCCGACTGACTGGTACCCGAACCGCCGAGGATCTGCGACCAGTGCCCTGCCCGCGACTTCCACTTGCCACCGTCCTTGACCAGGACCTCGGTGACGCGAGTGAGATAGTGGGGCACGGGTGAGTTGCCCTTCGGCGTCATCGCCCCTTCGGCGTAATACATGACAACGGCAGCCTCACCTTCGCTGATCACGACGACCCGGATATGTTTCGGGCGAAGGTTGAAGGCGTCGTAGCGCGTCGATTCACCGTCGACGGCCACCTCCTGGAGAAGACCGCCACTGGACCAGAATTGAAGAGCGCCGTCTGGATGGACTGCATCCGGGGGGTCCTGGAGGGTCTCTCGGATGGTCGCGAAGTAGTCGACGACATGTTGGCGGACCTCTTCCGCGGTGGAGCTCCCGGCCGAGGCCGGCGCCCACCCGGCCAGAGAAATCGTGGCCACCAGCGTTGCGACGATCAACGTCGTGCTTTCTCTCATCGTGTCCTCCTTGTGGATCAAGTCGAAGGTATTAGTTCCAATGCGGCGAGGGTGTCCTTGCCGCGAAGGTATAGCAGTCCGTGAGACAGCACCGGAGCGTTCCACGCCGGCATCTTGATCAAGGGGCGCTTCGAGCTCGAGCCGTCCATCATCGTTACGTCGACCTCGAGTGCCGCCAGATCGACGAATGCCACCTCCTGGTAGCTCTGCGGCGAGGCCTTGATCAGCCGAAGCTCGCCGTTCTCGCTCAGCACGACGAAGTGTCCCTCGACGTAGAGGAGCGTGGCGCGACCGAGCTCGTCGCGGCGCCAGAGGACCTCACCGGTTGCGTGCCGGACGCATCGAAGCTCGGCTCCGGCAGTGTTGCGCCCGCTCGAGGCGTAGAGATACCCCTGGTGAAAGACTGGAGTATTCCAGTGGGTCTCGAGGGCCTGCCCGCGGCCCGGCGGATCTTGCCAGACGACCTCGTAGGCCCCCGGGCTGACCCGCAGAAGAGCGCTGCCCGGGCCGTAGGTCTCAGAGATGAAGACCGTGTCGTCGACTATGACCGGCGTCGAAGCGTTGACGCTCTCGAGCAACTTGGCTTTCCACGGAAAGTAGAAATCCTGCCGGCCACTGGCCGGCTCGAAGCCGAGGAGGCCGCCGCGGGTGAACGCGAAGCCCCACGGCCTGCCGTGGATCACGGCGAGGCGGGGAGTGGCGTAGCTGGCGAGCTCGTCGGAGAATCGGTAGACCTCCTCGCCGGTGTGCTTGTCGAAGGCGACGATGCCGCTGCCGTTGCCCTGGACCTCGCCGCTGTGGATCTTGGGGCTTCCGGCAGGGCTGCCCCCGATCATGGCGATGAGCAGGTCGTCATGGACGACCGGGTTGCCCCCGACGCCGAAGAAGTTTTGCACGACGCCGAATTGCGCGACGATGTCGACGTCCCAAAGCAACTCGCCGTCGGTCACGCGATGGCAGCGTAGGCGCCCCTCGACTCCCAGCGAGTAGACCCGATCGCCATCCACTACCGGACTGGTTCTCGGCCCGTTGCTGTAGTCGTAGTAGTCGCTGTAGTCGGTGAAATAGGTCTCCTGCCACAGCTCCTTGCCGGTCTCGCTCTCGAGGCAGGTCAGGCGTGCCTGGTCGCCGACGCGATCGAAGTGGAATAGCCGACCTCGGGAGATCGCCGGTGCGCTGTAGCCCTCTCCGGTTTCGATGGCCCAGGCGATGCGCAGCCCCGTCGCGGGCCAGTCGCGCAGGATCCCGGTTTCGGTCGACTTCGAGTCGCCGCCGGAGCCCAGGAATGCCTCCCAATCGGCGCCCGCGCGATAGGTGGCAGCCTGGGCGTCCTTCTCGGCGAGCTCGTCGGGCACCGTGGTCTTCTCGGCGGCCAGGGCCGCGACCAAAGCGGAGACGGCAAGGGCCGCAAGCAGAGCCTTGACCAAGTTGTGATTCACCGGTGGCGATTGTGCCACAGCCCTGCCCCTACCGCCGCCACGCCATCAAGATCCGCCCGGAAGCTCGCCGGCGAGGATCGCAGCGAGCTTGGCGGCGTCGATGTTGCCGCCTGAAACCAAACAGACGACCTTCCCGGGCCCGAGATCCTTGCCGAGCGCGGCGGCTACCCCGGCGGCGCCAGCACCCTCGGCCACCACCCGGTTTCTCTCCACCAGCAAGCGGACTGCATCGGCGATCGCCTCGGGCGTCGAGACGATCGAGCCGGCCAGCAGCTCCTGCACCAGCGGCCACATCTCGTCCAGCA
>JAPUJD010000286.1 GCA_027296385.1 Acidobacteriota bacterium
CCTGTGCTTCCGCGCCAACCACATCGAGCGCGAAACCGCCCGACGTTGCACCGACCAGCTGCGCTTGGCGGGCGTCAAGATCCTCGGCATCGTGCTCAACCGCTACCAGCCGGGCGGCAGCCACTACTACGATCGGCGCTACCAGTACTACGAGGCCTACGCCGAATCGCAGACCGATTCGGCTGCGTAGGCGGGGTCGCGAACATGCGGTGCGAACGACAGGGATCCCGGGCGAGGTCCATGAGAAGACTCAGGCCGATCTGGAGCAGGCTTGTCCCAGTCGGACTGGTGACCCTGGCGATGGCTGCCGGCTCCGGCGGGATGGCAGCCGAGGTCGATCCGTTCTACGACAGTCTGCTGCGCCAAGGTGCCGCCGCCTACGACCGGGGTGACTTCGAGGAGGCCGCGAAACGGCTTCGCGTCGCCTGTTTCGGCTTGATGGACGAACCCGCTGTGCTGGCCGATGCGCTGGTCCGACTGGCGCTGGCCCAGTCGGCGATGAATGACCGGCAGGCCTTCGGCGCGACCTTCGAGCGCATCGCTCAGGTCGAGGAACTCTTCGCCGGCTACTCGCAAGCACCGCTCCCGGCCGAGGTGCGCTCACAGTTCGAGACTCAGCTGATCGAGCGCGTGCCCATGGCGACGCTGCGTGGCTCCGCCACCTTCTCCCGGCTAGTGCGCAACAAAGAGCTCCTGCAACTGCAGTCGCTACCACCGGCACAACGTCGAGCGCAGCTCGAGAGCATGGTGCGCGAGAGTCCGAACGACCCCGACTGGCGCCGGATGCTGGCCGAGGCGCAGGTCGCCGGCGGCGACGGCCGGCAAGCGATCGATGCGCTGCAGCAGGAAGTTCTCGCTCGGCCGGCGGATGGGAACACACGGTGCTTGTTGGCGCGCGCCCATCTGCAGGCCGGCCGGTGCGAGCTCTCTTCCGACAACATCGAGCGCTGCGACGTCCGAGCGCTGCCGGCACCCGAGCTGACGCGGCACATCGATTGCCTGACCGGCGCCGAGCGTTGGCTCGAAGCGGCATCGGTCGTAGTCTCGCTCCCGCCGGCGGTGCGCACGAGCCGCCCGCTCGTCAAGCGCGAAAAACGTATCGCGCGCGCCCTCCCCCCGGACACCGAGATCCCACCCCTCGCACCCTTCGTCGCCGACGCTCGGGTCGCTTCCCCACCGGCGGGCACGACCTCGAGGGCGACGAGTCAACCCGCGGCCCAATTCCCGACTCGGGTTCCGGAGTCCGCCGTGCAGACCCTGCGGGAGCGCCTCACGGCAGCGGCCTCACGGGAGGAGCTGGCAAGCATCGCAGACGACGCGGAGCACCTCGGCAAGCGATACCCGGCGAGCAGGGAGGCGCTCTACATCGCCGGCGAGGCCGCCTACAAGGTGTCCAATTGGTCCCGCGCCGCCCGCAATCTGGCGGCCTCGGGCGGGCCGCCCGCGGCGCGCCCCGAGTTGCTCTTCTATCTCTCGGTCTCGTTCTTCGAGCTGGGAGACCGGGACCAGGCGGCCAGAATCCTCCAGCAAGCTCTGCCGAACCTCCAGCGCACGGCGATCGTCCAGCGCTACGTCAGAGACATCCTCGGCAACACTGGCTAGCAGCCCGTGGCAGAAGTCCTAGTCCCCGAGGCCGCAAGCAGAGTCAATGCTCGGCAACCCATTGTGTTGACGGTTTCGATCAGAGATCCTATGCTAAGCGAGCCAACGAGGGGGTTGTACTGCGCACGTAGTGTGTTTCTGTTTGGGGGCCCCTGCCCTAGGAGAGGAAGGCCGATGCTTCGCTACCTGACAACCATAGCCGTGGTCGCCATGTTCGTAGTGCCGCTGTCGGCAGCTGACGATCCTGGCTTCGAAGTGCCCGACCTGTCCTGCCTGCCGTTGGAAAACAACGCGGCGCTCACGGCCGCAGTCGCCGGAGTGGACGGCGGCGACAACGTCCGCCTCTATTTCCGTCGGCTGAACCCGGTCGGCTCGTTCTACTACGTGCACATGGCGGCCTCGGGAGGCGCCAAGTACTGGTCGACCTTCCCCCAACCGGAGGACCGGCAGCAGACTCAACTCACCGACGACTGGTGGGAGATCCTGCAGAACCGTGACTGGATGAACGGGCACGACCGTAACTGGCTCGAGAGCTTCCTCAACGACCAGGATCAGGAGGCCGCCGAATACTACGTCGCCGTCTACGACGGCACGGGTGCGGTGCGCGGCCGCTCCGAGACCCACCTGTCTCCCGTCTGGGCGAACGACTGCTACGAGCCCCTGACCCCGAAACAGCTCGGTCTGTCGGAGAACCTCACAATCGGCGAGGTCACCGTCACCCAGGGCGACAAAGAGGTCTTCCACTGGCTGTGCTGGGGCCTGGTCACGCGCATCGATCCGCAGGGCATCCTCCACCCCGACGAATACTGCCGCGCCTGTGTCGTCGGCATGGGATTCGTGCCACCCCTGGCCTCGGTGGCGACGGGCATCGTTTCAGGCGCCATTATCGAGCATAAAGAAGAAGCGACCGAGCGCCAACCCTGACCCCCTCCGCCCGGGACACAGCACGGTCATTACATGACCGGATCACCGGTCGCGAAGCCAAGGTCGGCATCATCGGCCTCGGCTACGTCGGCGTGCCGCTGGCACTCACCTTCGTCGAAGCCGGATACTCCGTGCTCGGATTCGACGTCGACCCCGCCAAGATCGAACAACTCAACAGCGGCGGCAGCTACATCGGGCACGTCGATGCCACTCGAGTTCGCGCCGCCCGCGACGCTGGAGCGCTCGAAGCGACTACCGACACCTCCCGACTCGACGAGGCGGACGCGATCCTCATCTGCGTGCCCACGCCACTCGACGCGGCGCAAGAGCCGGAGATGAGCTACGTGCGCCAGAGCGCCGAAGCGATCGCGGCGACTCTCAGACCCGGGCAGCTCGTCGTCCTCGAGTCGACGACCTACCCCGGAACCTGCCAGGAGCTCCTCCGGCCGATCCTCGAAACCTCACGCCTGCACCTGGGCGAAGACTTCTTCCTCGCCTACTCCCCCGAGCGCGAAGATCCCGGCAACCCGGACTTTTCCGTTGGTTCCATCCCCAAGGTTGTAGGCGGGCTGAACGCAGAAGCACTGGACGCGGCGGCAGCGCTCTACGAAGTTGTCACCCCGCAGATCATTCGGGTCTCATCGCCGGACGCCGCCGAAGCCACCAAGAT
>JAPUJD010000287.1 GCA_027296385.1 Acidobacteriota bacterium
TGTGCCCCGACGGCAAGTCCAACTGGGAGGCCACCATCACCGTCAGCGCCACCGTCACGCCGACTCCCCAGGAGGGGTGTGACCGAAATTGCATCTTCAGCGCCTCGGGCGACGAACCTTCGTACGACCTGAAACCGAGCACCGCCACCGACAAGAAGTCAGGCGCCGCGGAGTTCTGCGATGCGCGCCGAGCGCTAGCAGCCCGTGGCAGAAGTCCTGCCACCGCCTGTTAGAGTTCAGTCGATGAAAAGGTGGATGTGGAGATTGTTGATCGTGGCCGGTGTCGTGGCCATCTTCTTGATCTTGAAGCAGACTGTCTTCAAGCCGGAACCGGTGCCGGTGACGGTGGCCGAGGCCACCCGGGGGATGGTCGAATCGACGGTGACCAACTCGCGCGCCGGTACGGTCAGGGCACGGCGGCGGGCGAAGCTGTCGCCCGAGCTCGGCGGCCAGGTGGTCGAGCTTCCCTTCCGCGAGGGTGACCTCGTAGCGGCCGGCGACGTACTGTTGCGGCTCGATGACCGAGCCCAGCGCGCACGGCTCGAGCTCGCCCGGCGGGAAGCCGAGGCGGCAGGGGCCGAGCGTGAACGCGCTTGCATCACGGCCGAGCGCGCCGGACGCGAGCTCGAGCGCAGCCGGGCGCTGGCGGCGGACGAGCTGCTCTCGACCGACCGGCTGGACCAGTTCGAGAGCTCCAAGGCCGCCGCTGACGCCGGCTGCAACGCCGCTCGAGCCAACGCGGCGCGGGCCGCTGCGGCGATCCACGTCGCCCGCACCGAGCTCGACAAGATGACTCTCCTGGCGCCCTTCGGCGGCATCGTCGCCGAGGTGTCGATCGAGGTCGGCGAGTGGACCACGCCCTCGCCTCCGGCGCTGCCGGTACCAGCGGTCCTCGACGTGCTCGACCCGAGCTCGGTCTACATCAGTGCGCCGATGGACGAGGTGGACTCTGCCCGCGTGCAGACGGGCCAGCGGGTGCGGGTGACGGTCGACTCCCATCGCGACGAGAGCTTCCCCGGGCGGGTGAGCCGGGTCGCACCGTACGTGCTCGACCTGCAGGAGCAGAATCGCACGGTGGAGATCGAAGTAGAGTTCGACGACCCGCAGTCCGCCGCCAAACTCCTGCCCGGTACTTCGGCCGACGTCGAAGTGATCCTCGAGGTGCACCAGGACGTCATCCGGATCCCGACCTCGGCCCTGATGGAGGGCAATAGGGTTCTGATGGTGGCCGACGGCGTTCTCGCCGAGCGCGAGATCTTCACCAGCCTCAAGAACTGGGACTTCACCGAAGTCACGGGGGGACTCGCGGAGGGGGACCAGATCGTCACTTCGCTCGATCGCGCCGAGGTCCAGGCCGGCGCTCTGGTCGAGGTGGTCGACGACCCGTGATCGAGCGAGCCCCGTGATAGAGCTGGACAGCATCTCGCGCACCTTCGTGGTCGGCGATCGGCCGGTCTACGCTCTGCGCTCTATCACCGAGACCGTGGCCGAGGGCGAGCACGTCGCCATCATGGGCGCCTCCGGCTCGGGCAAGTCGACGTTGCTCAACCTCGTCGGCTGCCTCGATCGCCCAACGAGCGGCTCCTACCGTCTGAAAGGCCGCAGCGTCGGCGAGCTGTCGCAGGCCGAGCTGACCGAGGTCCGGCGGCACGAGATCGGCTTCGTCTTCCAGTCCTTCCATCTCGTGCCGCGGCTAACGGCGGCCGAGAACGTCGAGCTACCGATGATCTTCGGCGACGTGCCGCGACGGGAGCGACGCGAACGGGTAGCCGCCGCCCTCGATGCCGTCGGGGTAGCCGAACGCGCCACCCATCTGCCGGATCAGCTCTCCGGCGGCGAGCGCCAGCGCGTGGCACTGGCCCGCTCGACGGTGATGCGACCCTCGATCCTGCTCGCCGACGAGCCGACGGGCAACCTCGACAGCCGCTCGGGCCGGGTGGTGCTCGATCTGCTCGAGCGCTTGAACGACAACGGCTTGACCCTGATCGTCGTGACCCACAACGCCCAGGTGGCCCGGCGCGCCGATCGCATCATCGTGCTGCTCGACGGCCGGATCGTGGACCGCGTCCGCGGCGATCGGATCTCGGAGGTCCTGGCCCTCCTGGCCGCCGGCGACAACGGGCGCCCGGACGAGGACTGACCGATGCGCCTCCGGCAGACCTTCCGTTTTGCCTTCGGTGCCCTGGCCGGCCACGGGCTGCGCACCGGGCTCAGCCTGGTGGGAGTGATGATCGGTGTCGCGGCGGTGGTCGTACTGACGGCGCTGACCGACGGCGCCCGGACCTACGTCATCGAGCAGTTCGCGAGCCTGGGCACCAACCTGGTCATCGTTCTGCCCGGCCACACCGAGACGACCGGCGTACCCGGCATCACCGCCATCCCCAACGACCTCACTCTCGCCGACGCCGAGGCCGTCGCCCAGCAGGTGCGGGCCGTCAAGCGTGCGGCACCGGTGTCGATGGGCACCGAGGAGGTGGCGTTCGGCGAGCGGCGGCGCCAGGTCGCGCTCATCGGCACCACGGCGGACTACGCTCGAGTGCGCCAGATCCGAGTGGCGCGTGGCGAGTTCCTGCCCCCCGGGGACATGGACCGCGGCGCACCGGTCTGCGTCTTGGGACACAACACCGCGCGCGAGCTCTTCCCGGCCCAGAACCCGGTCGGCCAGGTCGTGCGAGTGGGCGGCTGGCGCATGCGGGTGCTCGGAGTCCTCGGCCGGCAGGGCAACAAGCTGGGACTCGATCTCGACGAGACGATCTACGTGCCGGTGGCGACGGGCATGCAGATGCTCGACCGCTCGTCGCTCTTTCGCATCCTCGTCGAGGCCCACGCCTATGCCGACCTCGACATGGCGCGTGAGGGCATCCGCGAGCTGCTGATCGAGCGCCACGGCGAGGAGGACATCACGGTGATCACCCAGGACGCCGTGCTGTCGACCTTCTCCGCCATCCTCAACACCCTGACCATCGTTCTGGCGGCGATCGCCGCCATCTCGCTGACGGTCGCCGGCATCGGGATCATGAACGTGATGCTGGTCTCGGTCTCGGAGCGTACGCGAGAGATCGGCCTGCTGCGAGCCGTCGGCGTGCATCGCCACCAGATCCTCGCCGTCTTCCTGATCGAGGCCGCCCTGCTATCCGCCGCGGGCGCCTTGCTCGGGTTGCTCTTCGGCTGGCTGCTGGTGCAGGTGATGGTAGGGTTCTATCCGGCACTACCGGCGGCGCCACCCCTGTGGGCGGTGGGCGCCGCCTTCGGCGTCGCTGTGCTGGTCGGGATCGTCTTCGGA
>JAPUJD010000288.1 GCA_027296385.1 Acidobacteriota bacterium
AGCCTTGGGGTTGATTGGGCTGGCGCTAATCGGCTTGGTCTCGGGCTTCATGGCAGCGACGATCTCCCGAGAGAACGGGCGGCTGGCAGGCTACATTCTCGCGGGATTGGTCGGTCTGGCGACAGCTGCCAATCTGGCGATGGGGCTCGGCGCGGAACCCGTCTGGTACAAGGTCGGCACCCTGGTGCTGACCGCGCCGTTGATTCTTCTGGTCTGCCTGTGGCGATCGAGTGCGAAGAGGACGGACTGAGCGAACCACCCTGCGGCGACCTTCAACTTGGCGGCCCTCGAGGTTCAACCGCTCCAACCCGTCACGATGACCTGGGCGGGGCGATGCACGACGTCGCCATCGCCGCCTGGGGGATCAAGAGCTGGTCACAGCGTCGACGTCACCCTGCAGTGGGCGAAGTACTACGACGCGGCCGACGAGTGCAGCCTGTCGCCGATCTACGGCGGCATCCATCCGACCGCCGACGACATCCCCGGCAGGTTCATCGGCGACGACATCGGCCCGGACGCCTTCGACCACACCGTCCTCTTCTATAACGGCGAGGTCAGCCTCTTCGGCGACGGATTCGAGAGCGGAGACAGTTCGGCGTGGTCAAGTACCGTGCCGTAGTGCTGACCCGCGAAGAAGAAGATCGAACCTCCACGTTGCTAAGCGGACTGCCCGCCGGCACCGGGCAGCCGCCTTAGCCACCACACCACCCATAGCACAACCAGGAAGATGCCCGGCCGCAGAACCTGCATGCCTTCGCCGTTCGCCAGGTGGGTGTAGGCGGCTCCGAGCATGATGCCGGCAAGCCCCAGGGTCGCGTAGCGGGTCGTCTTCGGAATGAGCAGACCCAGCGCGCCGGCGAGCTCGAGTACGCCGATGAGGGTCGCGAACCAGGCCGGGTAGCCCCAGGCGGCGAACATCTGAGTGGCCGCGCCGCTCAGCTTACCTAACGCGCCGAGCCCATAGGCGGCGGCGAGCAGCACGACAAGAATCCAGCTGATCACGTGACGAACCTGCGCGGAGCTCATGGTTCTCCTCTCCTGCTGTTGCGCACTGGCCGACGTCCCACGTCGGCGTATCGATTGCCCCCTTCGGTGGATGTGGGCTGTTCAGGGTCAGTCGGGATCTGCCGCTAGCCTAAGGGAGCCGCGCGGCAACAGGGTGGTGGTCTCGTCAGAGCTTTGTCAGGGAACGGTGAAGACCCGTATGATCAGCGACACGACTCGGCAGGACGTCTTCCGGCGCCGGATGGCCAAATGCTGGGGGAATGCTGGGGAGAAACACCGAGAGCCGCTCAGGTCCTGTCCGGGTGCTGGATTTCAGGTACTCTTTGGCTCCGCTGGAGGGAGATTGAGGCGCCTACCAAGAACGCTCGACGACGTCGAGATCCGAGTTCTCGGCTCGCTCCTCGAGAAGGAGCAGGCGACCCCTGCCTACTACCCGATGACCCTCAACAGCGTGACGCACGCTTGCAACCAGAAGAGCAACCGTAGTCCCGTGATGGATCTGAACGAGAGCGAGGTGCAGGCGGCGCTCGACAGCCTGTTCAGCCAGGACGTCTTCGTCTGGCGCAGCCGCGCCGGACGCACGACGAAGTGGAGCCAGAGCGTCGATCGACGCTGGCAGATGAAGCCGGCATCCAAGGCGGTCATGACGCTGCTGCTGCTCCGTGGGCCGCAGACGATCGGAACACTACGATCGAGGAGTGACCGACTGCATGCTTTCACCGACCTGTCGGCCGTCGAGCAGGCGCTCGAGTCCTTGAGCGGCGGCGAGGATCCACTCGTTCGAGAGCTGCCCCGGCAGCCCGGCCAGAAAGAAAGCCGCTGGATCCACCTCGTCGGTGACGGCGCGTCCGTCGCGCCCACGATCCCGGAGATGGCGGCGCCTAGCAGTGGCGGCAAGGATCGGCTGGCCCGGCTGGAGGCTCGCGTCGCGGAGCTCGAGCGTCTCGTCGCGGGGATCTCCCCGGAGTCTTCCAGGCGGAGGCGCTAGGGACATACCGAGGGTCGCCGCGCCGCGTTCAGAGGATCCGCCCTTCTCGCGATCGGGAACTTCTCCTTGGCGCGGGCTCCTGTGGTTTGTTCGGCGGAACGTTCAAGGGACACGACGTCTGCAGGCCCCCTAGTGTGGCTTCGCCTCTGACGGCCGAGTCAGACTGAGCGTGATCCGGAGGTTCCCCCGATTTGGATCCTCTGGAGGCGCGGTCGCATCGGATGTCATGTCAACACTTGGGTGAGAGCGCAAACGGGAGAGCCGATAACGATCGGATACCCTGGAATGGTGTCGACCTCACTTGCAGGCTCGGGCTCGGCTCCCGTGGAAGCCGCGGGGCGAGGTAAGAGCCAGTTGCCCGGCACTGGCGAGCGTACCGGGTTCACTCTGGTCGAAGTGCTGGTCTCCCTGGTGCTGGTCGGCATCTCTCTGCTGATCGGCACGGGGCTGGTCGTTCAGGAGTACCGTATTGGCCGGCGCCTGGCCGCCCAGACAGCGGTTCTAAGGAGTCTCGAAGCGACGATCGAGGGCATCCGCGCCGGGATCGTACCGCTTCAAAGCCAGCGACTACCGCCCCCTTGGCCGGCGCCCCGGGCAATCTCCGAGTTCACGATCGTCATTCAGGTCGATCCTCAAGACCCACCCGGCCTCACACATCTCGTCGTCGAGGCACAGTACCGGCTGAGCGGGCGACTCGAGCGGAGACAAGTAGAGACATTCTACTGGGGAGGACCTCCTTGAGGACGCCCTCTCGGCAGGGCTTCGCTCTGCTCGAGCTGGTCGTCTCGACCGCGATCTTTCTCCTGGTCTCGATGATAGGAATCGGCCTGCTCGCGGAGTCGCAGACGTCCTTGGTGATCGTGAATCGCACAGCTCGCGATCCTCTGCCTGACTTCGCGCTCACCATTCTGCGACGGGATGTGATGTCCTCACGCGGAGTCGGCCTGAGCCCACTTCCCGGTGTGCTGGTCCTCGAGCCGGCGAGCCCTGGCGCCGGTCCGGTGACCTACTTGAAAAGCGGCGATCGGTTGGAACGGATCACCGCGGATGGGAGCCAGCGCTTGCTCATGACCGGAGTCGGGAGCTTCGATTGGTGGGAGGTCGGGCCGCGGCTGCTCGAGATCCAGATCACCTTCAGGCGCCAGGGACCGCTGGCTGCGCACGGACTGTTGAGTTCGGTGCAGGCACTGCGTCGAAAGCCGCGCCTCGAGACCGTGCGAGTGCGGGTCGCCTTACGCGCCGCCGGAGCGCGGCGCTGGTGACTCGGCGATCGGTCGACGCCGAGAGGGGCTTCGGCCTTCTCCTGGCCTTGCTGGTGCTGCTGCTGATCTCGACCGTAGCGAGTCTCGTCGCTACGTCGGTCACCCTCCGCTCGCGGCTGGCGCAGGACGAAGCCCGGCGAATCCACGCCGGCGCCTTGGCGGATGCCGCCATGGCACGCGCCCTCGCCGAGTTGAGTCGCAGCCGAGGGTATCGAGGCTACGAGAAGGAGCCGTTGGGGCGCGGCAGCACTTCCGTACGGGTCGAGACACCGCCGGGGGAGCCGCAGCGTCGCCGTGTCGTCGCGACCGGAAGGTACGGCAGCGGCGCTCGCTCGCTCG
Organism: Acidobacteriota bacterium; assembly: GCA_027296385.1. Taxonomy (GTDB): domain Bacteria; phylum Acidobacteriota; class Thermoanaerobaculia; order Multivoradales; family JAHEKO01; genus CALZKB01. The sequence goes on from JAPUJD010000288.1 coordinate 3,595, forward strand.
AGGCTTTGGTCACCTTCGACCTGGAGGGCGTACCGTTGATCGTATCGTGGGGTGTGGTACCCACGATCCGATGAGAGCTGCCCGACTCAAAATCAACAGCGGCAGCGTGTATCACTACTTCAAGAGCGGGGAAGGTCATCAAGAGCGGCGGGGACGGTCTTTCAAGATTCGCAGAACCGTCCCCCGCCGCGTTCTCTCCCGTCAACGGTTGATTCGGATACCGGCGCGGAAGCTGCCGAAGTTCATGCTGTCGCCTTCGGTGAAGTTCGTTTGATAGCGTCCTTCGACGAAGGCCCCGAGACGCTCACCGATCGGTATGTCGAGACCTCCGCCCACGGTCGCCATCGCACTCGTCTCGGACATACCCTCTAGTGTCTCTTCGAAGACGATATCCAGAAACGAGGTCGGCTACGCCTCTCCGCAGTCGGTGATCTCGACGGCATTCGACGTCGCGCCGCTCGACGAGCCCACGGCCTCCATAGCGTCGATCACTTCGTTGCCCTCGACCACGCGACCGAAGACGACG
>JAPUJD010000289.1 GCA_027296385.1 Acidobacteriota bacterium
ACTCCTAGCTGGCCCAACAGGCACGTTCATTTGTTATGCGTGTGTGGCCCAGGCCGACGTCGTTTTGGGGTCAGGCGACGCGAGTCAGGAATCGATCTTCCTGCTGGAGCGCACGGACGGGCGCCGATGCTCCTTCTGCAAGAGGCCCGTTGCGGTAGCCACGGTGGGCTCAGAGGTGGGAATCTGTCAGTCGTGCACTAGCATCTGCCAGAGGATGGTCGCGGAAAATCGCTTGCTGACGGATGAGGCACAAGATGTTTGATGCCAATGCTAGAGAGACGCCGCCCAACAAATCGCTGCAGCGGACACGGGCCTTCGGCCCGCGCCGCAGAGCTCAGAGCGGTTAGGTGCCGGACGATCGACGGAGGCAGTTCGATGCGAACAAGAGCCAAGACTCTGCTCATCTTTGTTGCCGGCTGTTTTGTTGGCGCGGTCCTTCTTGGGTCCTTTGTTGGTTGGCACTGGAACCGGAACTTCGATGATTGGTATGTGCTTGGGGTAGCGGGCCAAGCCAGGATTGCCGGGGAGATCAACGCCGGCAGGGGGCCGGCGTTGGCAGATCAGATTCGCGATAGCTTCCCAGAGTATGTGCTTGCCATAACTCGCGAGTTTTCCGAAAACGACTGGACCGAGACCGCTCTTTGGATGATCCAAGATGTCTATGGGCAGGACTCATTCCCGATCCCGCCTGAGATCGCAACGATTTTGGAAGAGCTCCCGCCGAAACCGCCGAGTTGCTGCCGGCTACCGAGTCCGGCCGAGCGTGAGCGGAGCCGACACCTAACAAATCGCTGAACCGGACACCGCCCTTCGCTTCTTACAACGGTTGGTAGACTCCGAACAGTGACTCACACCAAGAACCCCGTTCATTTGCATCGGCTGGGCGGTGCCGGTTAGCTCCCGGCCGTTAGCCGTTGCGGTCAGTCACCGCGATCGACGAGAGAGTACGCAGCGGGAACGACCACCAGCGTCAACAGGGTCGAGGTCAGGAGGCCGCCGATGACGGTCCAGGCCATGGGGGTGCGCAGCTCGGCGCCCTCGCCCACGCCGAGCGCCATCGGCAGGAGTCCGAGCACTGTGGTGCCGGTGGTCATCAGGATGGGACGCAGGCGGACCCGGCCGGCTCGGCGCAGGGCCTCGAGCTTGCCGACTCCAGCGCGCCGCAGGCCGTTGGTGTAGTCGACGAGGATGATGGCGTTGTTGACCACGATGCCGATCAGTAGGATGACCCCGATCAAGACGACGATGCTCACGTTGATGCCACCGACGAACAGGGCGACGAGAACTCCGATGAGCGAGAACGGAATGCTGAACAGAATGACCAGCGGGTGCAGGAGCGACTCGAACTGCGACGCCATCACCAGGTAGACGAGAAAGATCGCCAGCAGGATGGCCATGCGCATGCTGTCGAACGAGGTCTCCATCTCCTCTCTCTGGCCGCCCATCTGCCAGTCGAAGCCTGAGGGCATCACGATCGAGCGCATCTGCTCTTCGATGTCGCGCGTCACCGAGCCCAGGTCGCGGCCGACGAGGTTGGCGGTGATGCGAGCGATGCGGTCGCCCTCGGAGCGCCGGATCTCGGCCGGCCCTTCGATGCGCGTTACCTCGGCGAGGGCCGATAGCGGGATCGCGGTCTTGCCGCGCTGGGCGACCGTCAACTCGAGTAGATGCTGGACGCTGTCGCGGTATCTCTCCTCGGCCCTCAGGCGGATGTCGATCGTTCGGTCCTCGCGCTGAATGTCGGTGACGATCGTGCCCTGCACCTTGGAGCGCAGAGTCGTCGCCAACGCGTTGACGCTCAGCCCCAGCGACGCCAGGCGCTCGCGGTCGAAGCGAACCTGCAACTCCGGGTTGCCGCCTGCGGTCGAGGACTTGACGTCCACCAGGCCTTCGATGGTGCCCAGGCGCTCGGTCGCCTGCTCGGCGAGGCGCGAGAGCAATCGCAGGTTGTAGCCCCGGATCTCGACCTCGACCGGTGTGCGGAAGGTGAAGTACGAGGGCCGGCCGAACCGGTACTCGAGGTCCTCCTGGGCATCGAGCGGCTGCCGCAGCCGCTCCATCAGTGCCTCTTCCCGTGCGCGGCTGATCGGCGGGTCGAGGCGCAAGGTGATCTGACCCAGATTCTCGCGCCTCTCGCCGGCGACGCCTCCCCGCTCGTTGGAACCGCCGACCAGGGCATAAACCAGCGCCACGCCGTCGAGGCCGGAGGCAAAGCGCTCGAGCTCGGCCAACCGCCGCTGCGTGACCTCGAGGTGAGTCCCCGGCGGCAACTCGAGATCGACGAAGAACTCGCCCTGCACCATCTCCGGCACCAGCTCGCTGCCGAGTTGGGGGTAGATCAAGAGACTCCCAAGCAACAGCAGGACCGCCAGCGCGAGCGTCGACAAGGGGCGGGCAAGCGCCCGTTCGAGCACGCCGGCATAGGTCTCAACGAGCTTGGCGAAACCGCGCTCGAAGAGCGCAAGCGGCAGCGCCAGCACCATGTCCACCAACCATTCGAGGCGGTCGCGCAGCCACCGGATAAGCCGCACGCCGTGGACACCGAGCGAGAAAAAGGCTGCTGCCAAGCTTTGCCACAGCCGCTGCAGTCCGCGCCCCCACCGGCCGCCCACCACCTCGATCGTTGGTGACTCGGGGGGCGCTTGCGCCGCCTCCTCGTCGACCCCGAAGCTGCGTGACGCGAGCATCGGAATCAGGGTCAAGGCCACGATGAGCGAGATGACTAGCGAGAAGGTGACGGTCATCGCCTGGTCGCCGAAGAGCTGGCCGGCGACACCCTCGACGAAGACGATGGGCAGGAAGACACAGATCGTGGTGAGGGTCGAGGCGACCACCGCACGGCCGACCTGATTCGCTCCCGTGATCGCGGCCTCGAGGTCCGCCAGGCCCTTGTCGCGCTGCCGCTGCACCGCTTCGAGCACGACGATGGCGTTGTCGACCAGCAATCCGATACCCAGAGTCAGCCCGCCGAGCGACATGATGTTGAGCGAGATGTCGGACGAGTACATGAGAAAAAAAGTCGCCACCACCGAGATCGGAATGGCGGCGCCGATGATGAAAGTGGTCTTCCACGAGCGGAGGAAGAAGTAGAGCACCAGAATGGCCAGCGCACCGCCCAAGCCTGCCGTCTTCAACACTTCGCGCACCGACTGGCGGATGTAGCGCGCCTGGTCGGTGATCAGGGTCACCTCGAGATTGGGGTCGATCTGGCGCAGCTCGTCGCCGAGCCTGTCGATTCTGGCCTGCACGGCGTCGGAGACCGTGACCGTGTTGGTGCCACCCTCCTTGTAGAGCGCCACCTCCACGCTCTCGCGACCGTCGATGCGGGTGATGATGTCCCGCTCCTTGTGGCCCTTCGATACCCGGGCGACGTCGCGCAGACGGACGATGGCGCCCTGGCTGCTGGTGATGACGATCTCCTCGAGATCCTCGGCGCGCACGATCTCGTTGATCGTGCGCACCAGGTACTCGGTCTGGCCCTCGATCAGGCGGCCGGCGGTGAGATTGACGTTCTCCTGCGCCAGACGCTGGACGACCTCCTCTGCGGCCAGACCGAGATTGGCCATCTTGCGCTCGTCGAGCTCGACCTGAATCTCCTCCTCGAGGCCACCGCTGACGACGACCCCGGCCACGCCCTCGATGCGCTCGAGCGCCCGCTTGACCTCCTCGTCGGCGATCAAGCGCATGCGGATGAGGTCCTCTTGGCCCGAGATGCCGAGGCGCACGATGGGATCGAGCGCCGGGTCATAGCGCAACAGGATCGGCCGATCCGCTTCGTCCGGCAGGTTGACGAAGTCGAGCCGCTCCCGCACATCGAGGCTGGCGAGGTCCATGTTGGTGCTCCAGCCGAACTCGAGCGTGACCTCGCTGACGTCGGCCCGGGAGCTCGAGCTCACCCGCACGACGCCGTTGACGACCCCGGCCGCGTTCTCGATCGGACGCGTGATGAGACTCTCGATCTCGATCGGCGCCGCACCCTCATAGGTCGTGCGCACGGTCAGCGACGGGTAGGT
>JAPUJD010000029.1 GCA_027296385.1 Acidobacteriota bacterium
GATGTCGATCAGGCACAGTTGATCCTGCAGCTCCGTGAGAGCCTCAGTGCCCTCTTCGAGGATCTCGAAACCGGCGTGTCGCAGTTGGGTCGCCTGGTCCTTGGCCTCACCCAAGGCCAAGATCTCGTCGCCTGCCAGGAGATCCTCCTCCGCCAGGTGGGTGCGACGCAGTGCTCCCGCGTGGCGAATGCCGAGCACCACTAACCCATAGCGTTCCTGGAACCGCAGGTCGCGAAGGGTGTGGCCAACGAGCGGTGAGCTCCTCTCCAGTCGCGCGCGAATTCCATGAATAGACTGCATCGCGGCCGGCAGGGCGGTCAGCTGCGTGCGCTCGACGGCCAGGCTCCGCAGCTGCAACAGCTCTCCGAGATCCGAGGCGCTGCCACTGACCGTCAGGACGTCGCCGGAGCGCAGCACGGCATCCCCTTTGGGCGACAGCTTCTCCTGCCCGTCGTGAACGATGGCGAGGACCTTCACGCCGAGCGTGTTGCCAAAACGACTCTCCACTAGCGTCAACCCGTCGAGGGGAGAGTCCGCGGGAATGCGCACCGAGAACAACCGCTCCTTGAGCTGATAGACACTGGCGAGATCCCGCCGCTTGAGGTCGGCGGGTCCATGAGCCTCTCCCGCCGGCAACAGCTTGCGGCCGATCGTCACCATGAAGACCGTTCCGACGGCGAGAATGACCAACCCGACCGGGGTGAAGTCGAAGAGGGAAAAGGGGGTGAGACCGCGCTCGGAGAGCATCTGCGCGGCCAGGATGTTGGGCGGAGTCCCGACCAGGGTCGTGGTGCCGCCCAGGATCGCGCCGAAGGCGAGGGGCATGAACAGGCGTCCCGGGGCCAAGGAGGCTCGGCGAGCGATCGAGGCCACGGCCGGCATCAGGACCGCCGTGGCGGCGATGTTGTTCATGAAGGCCGACAGCAGGCCGGCGACGAGCATCAAGACCACGATGAGTCGCGCCTCGCTGTCACCGACGATCTTGTGAATCCGGCTACCGATGAGATCTGCGACGCCGGTCTCGAGCAGCGAAGCGCCGACGATGAAGACCGAGAGCATGGTAATGACGGCCGGCGACCCGAAGCCGGTGAAGGCTTCGTCGGCCTCGAGGTAGCCACCGAAAATGAGCACGATCAGCCCCAGGAAGGCCGTCAAGTCCACTGGCAGCTTCTCGGTCAAGAACAGATAGACCATCGCCACCAGAAGAGCGAAAAGGAACCCGATCTCCAACGTCATGAGTCGAGTCTACTCGGCTCCGAGCCGAGTCCGGCCCTAGGCGGGATCATCGTCGTCGAGAGGGATCCTCTTCCATGATTTGCAAGTTTGTGCAAAGCTGCTACTATCCTCTACATGCCGATCCCTCGTCCCATCTGCTGCGCAACCGACTTTCCTGAAGCGGCACTTTTCAAGGCGCTCGGAGATCCGAATCGCCTAACTATGTTGGCCGCTCTGGCAGGCTGTTGCGGTGGTTCTCAGACTGTCAGCCAGGTCGCTGCCGGCGTACCCGTGGATCTGTCTGTGGTGTCTCGCCATCTCGCGACCCTCAAGGCAGCGGGAATCGTGCGGTCAGAACGCCGCGGGAAACAGGTTCACTACTCTTGCTGCTACGAGCAGCTCGTCACGGCGCTGCGGTCTCTGGCCGACGCGATCGAGACCTGCTGCCCGCCCGACGCCTCTTCTCGAGCCGGCGCGAGTGAGGTATTTCCGACTCAATCCACTCCACTCGAAAGGAGCACATCATGAAGCGTTTCATGCGTCCGCGTGTTGCCCATTGTTGCGAGGGCTCGTAGCGACGGTCCCGGGCAAGACCAGCAAAACTGCCTAGGAGAGAGCGCCGGGAGTTCCCGGCGCTCTCTCTTGGCAGATCTGGATCTTGACTCACACCGCCGGCGACGATCGGCAGCGATAAGCTCGCGGTGCCAGTTCCTGGTCTCCGACGACGAGCTGCGAGTGGGGGTCTCACCTTCACCAGATCTCGGCCCGGGCGTAGGCGGGTCCGGGGTGGCGTCGGACCCAGCCGGCGAGCTCGAGCTCGAGCAGGGCGGCGGCGACGCGCTCGACTTCGAGGCCGGAATCCCGGACCAGGGAGTCGGTAGACCTGCGCTGACCGGCCGGCAGGAGTCGGAGCACTGTCTGCTGATCTGCAGGCAGCTTGGGCTGTTGCTCGACGGCCGAGGCGTCGGGCTCGGGGATCAGTTGTTGGCACACCTGCTGCGGCAGCGTCTCGAGGATGTCTCGAGGATGTTGCACGAGGAAGGCGCCGTCGCGGATGAGGGCGTTGGGTCCGACGGCCTTGTCGTCGAAGATCCTGCCGGGCACAGCATAGACGTCGCGGCCGAGCTCGAGTGCGAGCCGGGCGGTGATGAGCGAACCGGAGCGGGCGGTGGCCTCCACTACCAACGTGCCATGCCCGAGAGCGGCGATGATGCGATTGCGCACCGGGAAGTTCTGACGCAACGGCGCCGTGCCGAAGGGAAACTCCGAGACCAGGGCGCCAGCTACGGAGATCTCCTCGCGCATACGGTCGCGCCCGCGCGGATAGTCGACGTCGAGGCCGCAGCCTAGAACGGCAACAGTACCCCCGCCTCTCACTCTCGTGGCGGCGCGATGCGCGGCAGCATCGATACCGCGAGCGAAACCGGAGACGATCGTCAGACCGCGCTCGGCCAGGCCGGTGGCAAGCGCCCCGGCGGCGTCGAGGCCGTAGCCGGTGGCACGCCGCGCGCCCACGATCGACACAGCTGGCTGCGGTGGGAGGGATCCTCGTATGTAGAGAACGGGTGGAGGCAGCTCCAGCTCGAGAAGGGGCGGCGGGTAGTGCGAATCCGCGAGAGTGATGATGTCGATTGCGCGATCCTCAGCCAGGCGAAGCTCATGGGCCACGAAGCCGTCGGCGCCCTCGAGAGCGGAGCGTGCTGCTGCCAGCTCGGCCCGAGCTACGCCGCAGGCCGTTGCTTCGGCCGTCGCTGGCGTTCTCGCCGAGCGCCACCAGTGCCCGGAGCTTCGCGCCAGGCGGCAAATCGCAGCGCGAGACAACTCGCCGGCGTTGAGAGCGATGAGCTGGGAGCGGTCGAGAGCGCTGAAACGGGCTTCCGTCTGGGGCATGGTGTCGGACTCTGTGGTCGCGGGCATAAAGTCCGAATCGACCACGTTACGATGAAGCTAGACGGATACGACTGGATGAATCGCACAACTCATGGGGAAATCGAACCGCCGATCCCGCGGGCCGGCAGCAGTGGGTATACTGGCCGGACCCGAACACGACACAGGATGGAACGGCAACCGATGCGACACCGGGTCTATGCATTCATCGTCGGGATCACGGTCGGGCTGGGCCTCTTGGTCCTGCCGGCTCCCACCCAGGCCGCCAAGGGGCAGGCCGGCTCACAGCTTCATTTCGGCGTCGACATGGCGCGGCGCGGGCTGTGGAACGAAGCACTGTTCCGCTTCCAGCGAGCCCTCGTCGAACGGCCCGGCGACGCGCAGATTCTCAACAACGTTGCCGTGGCCTACGAGGCCCTAGGGCTCTTTGACGAGGCGCTCGAGGTCTACCGCGAGGCTCTCGATGCGGCTCCGGCCAATCGCGACCTGCGGGCGAACTACAGTCGATTTCTGGAGTTCTACCAGAGCTTCAAGCCAGCCGACGCCCCAGACGAGACAGGGGAGGACCCCACAGATGGTTAGACGCAATCAGACGCTCGTTTTCTTGGCGTTGATGCTGGTTCCGGCGTGGGCCGTGGCGGGCAGCGTCCAGGTCGAATTCGAGGTGCCGGTGAAGTCTCAGCTCGACTTGCGGGGTTACGAGACGGTCACGGTGGCACCCTTCCTGGTCCCCCGGGAGGAGGGCGAGTCGCCGATCGAACGCCGCGGAGTCAACGTCCAAGAGGAATTCGATCGCTATATGCGTCGTATTCTGCGCCGCCGGGCGCGACTGAAGATCGTGCCGCCGCGCGGTGTCGACTACCCGAGCAACAACATAGACGACTTGGCCACCAACGTCGATTTCTGGCGCGCGGTCGGCGAGCTCAGCCAAGCCGACCTGATCCTGAGTGGCAGCCTCGACTTCGACATCCAGGATCGAAGCGGCTATCGAACGGAGGAGTACACCTCGCCCTACGACGGCCGCACCTACTATCGCCAGATCCTGGTCGAGCGTAGCGGCTTCGAGTACGACATCGTCATGCAAGTCTACGACGGTCGAACGGGCGAGCTGCTGCACAGCGACAACTTCAAGGACTTCAAAGAGTTCGAGGGGGCCAGCGCCGATCCCCTGGCCGGCATGTTCCAGAACCTCTTCGCCCTGGAGGATCGTATCGCGGGTGTCTTCACCCAGAAGCGAGTCCGAACCTCGCGCGTCCTGTTTACCGACTGAGTCGTCGACCGATCAAGGAGAGTGCATTGAGCCGTCGTCCGCGATCAACCACCGTCCGCACGGTACTGGCCATCCTCTTGGCCGGGCTCGTGGCGCCCGCAGCCCAGGCCCAGTATTTCGGCAAGAACAAGATCAAGTACATAGACTTCGACTGGCGCATCTACCACTCGGTCCACTTCGACGTGCACTACTACCCC
>JAPUJD010000290.1 GCA_027296385.1 Acidobacteriota bacterium
CACCGCGCTCGGGATCGAGGTAGCGCCGAGCCGCGCGTTCGACGTCCGCCGGCGAGACGCTCGTCAACAGGCCCAGTTGGGTGCGCGCGTAGTCGGCTCCGAAGAGGGCCAGGCCGGCTCCGAGCGTCGCACCGCGAAGCTCGATCGTCTCGTGACTGAAGAGCCAGTCCGAGAGCAGGAGGCGGCGGCCACGCTCGACGGCCGCTTCGTCGAGACCCTGGCACCGCGCACGGGCGAGCTCGTCCCACAGGACGCGCTCGACCGCTTCTTCGTCGACTCCCGGCAGCAGCTCCAGAGCCAGCGTCACCGTGCCTGGATGAACCGTCTCGGTCAGGGCGCTGGAGACCCCCCGACAGAGCTCGCCTTCGTCGACCAGAAGCCTCTGCAGGGGGCTCGCTCGCCCGCCGCAGAGTGCGGTCAGGGCGAGCCTCAGGTAGACGAAGTCGGCTTCGGCTGCCGCCGGGCCGGGCAGGGCCAGCAACCCTCGGCGGGTTTCGCCGCGCCGCACCCGTACTCGCCGCAAGTTGGTGGGCGGAGTCGGGCACTCGATCGGCGCCAGAGGCAATGCCGCCTCGAGCGGGCTGAAAAGATCTTCGGCCGCGACGAGGATCTCCGGCGGGACTGCGCCGGCAACGGTCAACACCGCACGATCGGGCGCGCAGGCGCTACGGTGGAAGGCCGCCAGCTCCTCTGCTCCGAGCACCGTCACGGTCGACTTGCGGCCGAGGATTCGCCGACCGTAGGCATGATCACCATGGAATGCGTCGAGCACGGCCAGCTCCAGGGCATCCCACGGGTCGTCCTCGACTTCGGCAATCTCCTCGAGGATCACCGAGCGCTCGGCCTCGAAGGCGGCAGGATCCCAGCTCAGGCCGGCCATGCGATCCGCTTCGACTTCGAGCGCCAACCGCCAGTGGTCCCGCGGCAGGCCGAAGACGTAGACCGTGCTGTCGTGGCTGGTGTACGCATTGTTGGAGCCGCCGACGGCCTGGGTCAGGCGGTCGATCTCGCCAGGACCGAAACGGGCCGAGCCCCTGAACATCATGTGCTCGACGAAATGCGCCACGCCCTCCTGGCCGCCGGGCTCGTGTGCCGTACCAGCCCGATACCAGAGCGCGGTCGCCACTACGGGCGCCGACTCGTCACGCAGGCAGGCAACGGTCATGCCGTTGCCGAGCACCCGGACCTCAGGGGTTCCCAACCAGTCGCTGATGATGACCCGTCTGTCTCCGAATCTACGGTTCGATCGCGGGGAATTCGTGGCTGAGACGCTCTCGGAACTCGCCGCGGTCCCGATCCCACTCGAGGGTGACCAACCGCACCCACCCAGCGTCGATCTCGATCCAGAACCCGGTGTTGCGGTCGCGCTCGCAGCCGCGGCCGCGATCCGACGTCATGGTTCCCGAGTGCGCCACCACCATGGAAGCGCCGACCCCGGGATAGTAGGACTCGGCCAGGGCGCAGTAGCTCTGGTGCTCGTGGCCGGAGAGGACCAGCCGAACGCCGCCAGACGCCAGGACCCGGACCAGGCTCGCGGCATTGACAGCGACCTGCTGGCTACCGAAACGCGGGGGTGGAATGAGGTCGTGGTGCACCACCGCCACTATGGTCTTGCCCTCCGGCGCGGCGGCGAGCTGCCGTTCCAGATTCCGGATCCGGCGCGGAGTGACGCGGCCACCCTGGACGGTCCAGTTGAAGGCGCTGTTGATCCCGATCACGAACAGCTCATCGTCCTCGATCACGGGCTCGAGATTGGCGCTGAAGTGTTTCCGGTAGGCTCCGTAGGGAGAGAACAGCCGCTCCCAGAACCGGTACATGGGCACGTCGTGGTTGCCGGGCACCGCCAACGTCGGCACCGCCATGGAGTCGATCCATTGGCGCACCTGGGCGAACTCGCGCGGCTTGGCGCGCTGGGTGAGATCGCCGGCGACAACGACGAGATCGGGCTCTCGCTGGGCGATCAGCCGCAGCACCCCGGCCGCGATCTCAGGTCGATGGGGGCGTCCGAAATGCACGTCCGAAATCTGTAGCAGCCTACGCATCGACGGATCTCATCAGAAGGCGGGCAGAGAGCCGCCGTGGCGCGCACGGTGGCGACGAGACCCGCACTAGCTGCGCGAATCGATCAGGTGGTGAACATTCTCCGAGATGGTATCGGCGGCCCGCGTGGTCACGGCCTCGACGATCTCCGGCCCACGACTGCGGCCCAGGAGATAGCCACCCAGCGCCGCCAGCGACAGCATCGCCAACGGATACCTCCGCACCCAGCGCTGCCAATCGAGCTCCTCGGGAAGGAGCTCCTCGACCAGGCTGTCAGCCCGCCAGTCAGCCACGCTCAGCTACGGCGCCCGCGCAACAGGAGTCCGACGAAGAAACCGATGCCCGCGGCGATCAGAACGGATCTCCCCGGATTGCCCCGGACGTACTCGTTGACGTCCTCGGTCAGCTTGTCCAGGTCCTTGTGGACCGTGTCGTAGCCCTGCTTGAGGCTATCGACGGCGACGCCGTACTTCTCCCTGGCCACCTCGCTGGCGACACCTGCCTTCTCCTTGACCTGGCTGCCGCCACGGCGTGCCCGCTCGGCAACCTCGCTGAACTTCTCGCGCGCCTGCTCGACGCGAGTCTTGCTCGCCTCGGCATCCTTCACCGGTTCTATCTTCTTGTCTTTTGCCATCGCTTCCTCCGACCTCTCGGTCCTGCTGCCAAGTGTCAATGTACACCATCGGCACCAACCGAGCCAGCCTGGGAATCGTGCCGACTCTGAGGTGACAGGTCACCGGACGGACGCTACAATCAGCGCCCTCTCCGTGGGGCAGTAGCTCAGCTGGGAGAGCACCACGTTCGCAACGTGGGGGTCGAGGGTTCAAGTCCCTTCTGCTCCACCAATTTTCCCGAACTTCAATGGCGGTACCTCGTCGCCCAGAGTACGAGCTCTACGGTTCGTACCCGAGCTCGTCGGACACCGGGCTCGCGAGCCGACTGTGTCCGGAGAGATCTCAGGCGCCGACAGGTTCCCAGGCGCAGGCCGCGAAGCGGCCATCGTGGGACAGTGACAGGTCGAATGGAACGGGCTCTCCTCGCCATTGCGCCCGGGGGATCCGATCCTCGGAGACGATCCTGAGCTCGTCCGGAGCGATGTTGAGGAGGGCGCCCAGGGCCGACCGGGCGAGCTTTCTCACTCGTTCGCTCGAGGTTTCTTCCGCGGCGTCCGGGAGGGCGGAAGGGTCCCCGCCTACCCGGGAACCGGGCTTGTCGCCAGTCTGGCTCGCCAGGGCGTGCACCCAGCGGTCCGTCTGGTCGAGCCACACGTCGAAGCGACCTGAGCGGTGAACCACCTCGGCTCGCTCGCCGCTCAGGTGGACCGCAAAGTCACGCGGCAAGAAACGAACTCTTGGATCGAGCTTGCGGCAGGCCTTGAAAGCACTTTCCTTGGCCGCCCACAGCGACCAACGCATCCGGTGGGCTCGGGTCGAGGCCCGGAGCAGGGCGAGCTCGCTCGTGGTGAAGGCTCGGCTGTCGAATCGGGGGTGGATCGCGTCGGGCTGGCACAGAGGATGCCCTAGATCGACGACGTCATTTCCGACTGGCAAAGTACTCCTCTTCCATGCGCGCCAAGTGGGCCACGATCTGCTGGGCCAGGTCGCGCGAGCGCCGCATTCCCCGGTGCAGCGACTCGGGCTGGAAGAATTCGAAGTCGACGTGGAAGGAGTCTCCCCAGGCTGG
>JAPUJD010000291.1 GCA_027296385.1 Acidobacteriota bacterium
CCGGGCGGCTCGCTGGGTTCCGCGCCCGTGACCGGCGGCGGCACGAGCGCGTCGTTCTTCGGTGTCGACACCGTGGACCCGGGCGGCATCACCGGCATCGAGGTCCGTGAGGGCGTAGACGGCACGGGCGACCTCTTTTGCGATCTCGAGTTCGGTGACCCGCCGGTTCCGGTGGCGCTTCAGAGCATCGACATCGAGTAGCCCGCAGACGATCTGAGTCTCGCAACGGGGGCTCCGGCCCCCGTTTTTTTGTCGGTAGTCAAGCCGTCTCCGGCCTCCGGCCCACCAAGGCCGGGCGTAGGGAGCGACGACGGGAGCGAGCCATGCGAGACTCGCTTTCACGGCCGGCTAGAGCGTGAGCCCGGCTTAGGACTTGCGTGAGTCCTACTGCGGCTTCACGATCGGCAACCGGATCTGCGACGGGTGCTCGGCCGAGTGATGCACGCTGTTGTGCGCCACGACGCCTTCGACGTCCTCCCAGTTGTTGCCTCCCGTGTTGAGGTTGCGGGCAAAGCGCGGGAAGTTGCTGCTCGATATCTCGACGCGCAGTCGGTGCCCCTGATCGATGAGAGCGCTCGTCGAGAGCGGACTGACCTCGAGCTCGTAGACCTCGCCGGGCTCCATGAAGACCTGGCGGTCGTAGCCCTCGCGGAAGCGGGCGCGCTGGATCGTCTCGTCCAGGTTGTAGGCCGTGCCGTCCGGGTACAGGTCGATCAGCTTGACGGAGAAGTCGGTGTCTCTGGCGTCGGAGCCGACGTAGAGCGTGATGCCGATGGTGCCGCTGATCTCGATGGCCTCGGCCATGGGCTCGCTGGTGTAGACCAGCACGTCGTGGCGCGCTTCGTTGCCCCGTTGGTCGAAGGAGCCTGGTTCTATGGCGTCTCCGATGCAGCAGACGCCGCCGCCGAGCGAGGGCACCGGGACTTGCGGGTCGTAGGTGAAGCGATCGGCCCCACCGGTGGTGGGTGGCGTCGTGACCAGGCGGCCGTCGCCGAAGAGACTGTTAGCCGCCCCGCCGCTGTCGAGGTACCAGGTCACCGTCTCCACTCCGGCCGGCGGCCAGGTGGACGAGGATTGCCAACGGTTGAGGCCCATCGTGTAGTACTGGACCTTGGGCGTCTCGGCGAGCACACCGTTGTCCTCGCCCTTGAGCCAGTAGTCGAACCAGCGTGCCACGAGCCCGTCGTAATCGAGGCGGACGTCGCCCATGTCGCGTGCGCCGACGATCGTTTGCTCTTCGTCGGTCTGGAAGCGACAGTGCGGGGTCGGAGCGATGACGACGTACTGGTTGTCGGCGACCTCGGGATCCTCGGCGTTGGCGATGACGTGATTGAACAGCGCCAGGTTGGGGCCGATCGAGACGTCGTACCAGGAGTTCATCCACAGGCTGGGCACACCCCAAGGCTCGTCGTCCTGGTAGAGGCCGCCCTCGTTCCAGGCCGGGTCCGCTGGCAGGCGCTGGATGAGCTCGGCGTAGATACCCTGCGGGCCCTCGACCTCCTCCATCATCGTCACCAACGGCAGGTGTTTCAGCTGCTCGGTCCAGTCGACGTCCGGCATCTCTGGAGCCAGGTCAAAGTAGCGCGACAAGCGGATGACATCTTCACGTGGCAAGCCCGTCGGTAGCCGGGGCCGTTGCGTGTTCTGGACGCCGTAGAGCCAAGTTCCGAAGAGCATCTGGTAGACGCCGCCGCGGTACCAGTTGCCCTGTTCGACGAAGTCGCCGACCCGGCCGATGCCGGCGCCGGACGCCATCGGCACCATGGCGGCGTGGGCGGGGTGCTCCATCGCCGCCAGAGCGAGCTGCCATTCCGCCGAGGAGGAGCAGCCTATGGTGCCGACCTTGCCGTTCGACCAGGGCTGGTCGGTGAGCCAGTCCAGAGTGTCCCAGCCGTCTGTGCGTGGCAGGCCGAGGATCTCCCACTCCCCCTCGGAGAAGAACTTGCCGCGCTCGTTCTGGATGATGAAAGCGTAGCCGCGCTCGACCGCGGCGATGATCGACTCTAGGCGACGCTTGCTGAGCGTGTTGAAGTTGTATGGTGTGCGGTGGAGGATCGTCGGTAGCGGTCCGGCGGTGTCCTTCGGTCGGTAGACGTCGGTCGCCAAGCGGACGCCGTCGCGCATCGGGACCATCATCTTTCTGTCGACCAGCGCGATCTCCTCGAGCTTCTTGCGCAGTTTCTCGACTTCGTCGTCGTCGTCGGCCAGGGCCGGCTGAAAGGCGCCGCAGGCGACGGTGCAGACCAGGAGCAGACAGACGCTTCTATTCACGAATTCTCCCTCGCGTGTCGTTTGGCGCAGTCTAACCTCCGGCCCGAAGGATCGGCCGAAGCGATGCCGCTAAAGCGTTAGCTGGGCCTGCTCGGCGCCGGTTTCGTCTTCGTTCTCGTCGGCGGGGTTCTCGGGTAGGAGCACGAAGCGCCCGAAGCTGCGTAGATACTGCATGCCGCCGCCTTGTTCCCCGGCCTGCCATAGCTGGGCGAGCTTCGAGTCGAGATTGTCGATGAAGGCCAGCGCCAGCGCTTCCGGGGTCATCGGCAGCACGGGTGAGCCGAATTCGAACTGACCGTGATGAGAGAGCACCAGATGCTCCAGGTGGAGCTGCAGATCCGCGGGAAAACCCTCGATCGCGGCACAGCGCTCACGCAGCATGTCCCGCCCCAGGACGATGTGCCCGACGAGTCGGCCGGGGCGGGTGTAGTCGTTGGCCGGCATGGCGCCGAGCTCGTCGAGCTTGCCGAGGTCATGGAACAGCACACCGAGCAGCAGGAGATCGCTATCGAGCTTGGGATAGTGGGCGGCGACGGCCAGTGCCAGCTCGGCCATCGAAACCGTGTGCTCGAGCAGGCCTCCGCGGTACGCGTGGTGAATCGACTTGGCCGCCGGGTGCTCGCGCAGGTCGCGGCCATGAGTGGCCAGCGTCTCCACACCGAGTCGCCGCAGGAGCGGGTGTTGGAGGCGTTTCTCGAGCATGCGCTCGAGACGGTTGTAGAGATCGCCGATATCCTCGTGCGTCGTCGGGACCAGAAGGGCCTCCTCGAAGCCGTGTTCTCGATCGGTCTCGGTGGCCTCGCGGCAGCGCTGGACGCTGACCTGCAGCTGCCCTCGGTAGTCCTTGACCTGGCCGCGGACGGCGACGAAGCTGTGGGCCGAGTAGTCGCCCTCCAGTGCCGGGCTGTCGGACCAGACCTTGCCGGCGATCGAGCCGCTGGCGTCGGTCAGCACGAGGTCGAGGAAGGTGTTGCCGTTGCGGTCCTGCCGGCGTTCCTTGCGTGACAGGAGGGCGAAGCCTTCGATGGTGTCGCCGTCATTCCAGCTGGCGATCGGTTCGTTCCGTTTCGTGGGCATGGGCGAAATCCGTTGGGGCTGAGGAGGACGTACTATACGCCAGTCCCGAGCCTGGCAGGCTACTTGCACACCGTAAGTGTCAGATGTTCCCCGAGAGAGTCCGAAAGAGCGTACTGATCATCCTGACTGCGACCGCGGCGACTGCTGCGGCCGCCGCGACCCCCAATCCCGTCCTCTGGCCCGAACACCAGCGGGCCTTCTTTCAGGACGGCCCGGCGCTACTGCTCGACGAGAAGGCGCGCCAGGAGCTGCTGGCAGCCGATACCGCGGAGCGCGAGCGTCTGATCGCCGAGTTTCTCGCCGATCCGATACCCGAAACGACAGAGAACGAGCTCGTGGCCGGTATCGAGCGTCGCAGGAGGCTGGTGGGAAACGAGGTAGCGACACCGCACGATGATCGTTCGCGGCTGCTTTTCTTGCACGGCGCCCCGGTCGCCGTCGAGAAGATCGACTGCGGCACCACGCTGGTTCCGGTGGAAATCTGGAACTACGGGCCGCAGGAGCAGGAGCTGCTGCTCTACCAACCGCCGGGGCGACGGGCCTACCGCCTGTGGCGCCCGCTCGACGGCAAGCGAGTCCTCTACAGCTCGCTGATGGAGGGCTGGTTCCAAGAGCTCCAGGATTTCGGGCAGGAGCAACGCCGGATCGACATCCAGTTGTGCAAGGCGGTGGGCCGGGTCGACCAGGTGACGCTGACCCGCGGTCTGGTCGACGAGCAGCCCGACGTCGGGCTCTCGAAGCGACTCCGGGCACGGCTGAGGGAGCCGGAGGATCTCGCCGCGTGGAGCGTCGCGGCGGCGGTGACACCGTTACCCGAGCCGGGACCGGTTCTCGATCTGGCGAAACTCGAGGTCGAGTTTCCCTTTCGGGCGGGTCAACGTGTCGCGACGCGCTTCGTCGTGACGCTGGCCCCGGGGGGCGACCTCGCGGTCGAGCTCGACGAGCAGGAAGAGCCCGAGATCAGCCTCGAGGTCGAGGGACTGCTCGAATACCAGGCGCGGGTGTTCGAGGAGTTCAAGGTTCGGTTCTATCGGCCGCCGCCCGCGGAAGGTGAGTCGGTCGCGTTGGTCTGGGATCGTCGTCTCCGGCCCGGCCGGCATTTCGTGGCCCGGATTCGCGTGCGCGACACCCTAAGCGGTGCCAGCGCCGAGCTGGTTCGGGTGATCTCGGTACCACGAGAGGTCGCACGGGTAGTGGAGGGCGGCAGCGGCCGGGCGGTTCCGGTCGAGGAGGTTGCGGCGGGCCATCTCGAGGGGGTCGACGCCCTCGTCCTCGTGCCGCCGGTGACCGACGGCCTCAGCAGGGCGTGGCGAGCGGAGGCGTTGGTGACCGGCGAGCGGATCCGCAAGGTCGTCTTCTCGGTCGATGATCAACAACAGCTCATCAAGACGCGGCCGCCGTTCACCGCCGATCTGCGGTTGGCCGCCGTTCCGGTGGAGCAGGTCGTCACCGCCGCGGGCTTCGACCGCGCCGGCGAGCTGGTGGCGGAGGATCGAGTCGTGCTCAACAAGGCGCGCGGAATGTTTCGGGTGCGGATCGTGAATCCGCGGGAGGGCGTGCCCGTTGCCGGCGATGTGATGGCGCGAGCCGAGGTCAGCGTGCCCGATGAAGGCAGGCTCGAGGCGGTGGAGTTCTCGATCAACGAGATTCCCCTGGCGACGCTGACGGCACCGCCATGGGAGGTTCCGCTGCCGATCGACGCCTCGGGGCAGGTGACCTACCTGACCGTCACGGCTCGCCTGGCGGATGGCCGGCGCGTCGAGGACGTGGTTTTCCTCAACGCACCGCAGAACCTGGCGCGCGTCGACGTCAGCCTCGTCGAGCTCTTCGCCACGGTGACGGACGGCTCGGGACGGCTGATCGAGAACCTCGAGAAAGGTGATTTCCAGGTCTTGGAGGCGGGTCAGGAACGGCCGATCCAGAGCTTCGACCTCGTCCACAACCTGCCTCTGGTCGTGGGCTTCGCCATGGATGCTTCGACCTCGATGGCCGACCACATGGCGGAAGCCCGCCAAGCGGCCATCGGCTTTCTCCATTCGGTCCTGCGGCGCCAGGACCGCGCTTTCGCCGTCGCCTTCAGCGACAAGCCGCTGTTGGTGGCGCCGCCGACCGACGACATCGCCGTCGTCGAGCGAGCGCTCTCCGAGGTTCACTCGAGCGGCTGGACCACCCTGTACGACGCGGTCGTGAAGAGCTTGTTCTACTTTCGTGGCTTCGGTGGCCGTCGAGCCCTCGTCGTGCTCTCGGACGGTGAAGACACCGCCAGCCGGGCCTCCTTCGCCGAGACCCTCGAGTACGCCAAGCAAAGTGGGGCCGTCATCTACTCGGTGGCTCTCGGTGGCGGCGCCGGCGGCGGGTTGGGCGGCAAGCTCAAGCGCCTGGCCACGGAGACGGGAGGGCGTTTCTTCCGCGTCTCCAAGGCGGCTGGGCTCGACGCGGTGTACACCCAGATCGAGCGCGAGCTCCGGAGCCAGTACTTCCTGACGTTCGTTCCCACATCGGTTGGCGAGACCGATCTCTCGACCGTCGAGCTCCGGGTTCGCAACCGCCGCTTGAAAGTGCGAGTGACTCGCGGCTACGCTCCGTGAGCGTGAGATATTTGTACCTCTGGGTCAGCCTGCTCGTGACGGCCGTCGTCGCGGCCTGGGCCGGCGAGTCGGTGGTGATCGAGTTTCCGCGTCTCAATGACACCTTTCGCGACATGGCCCCCGAGATCATGCCGGTCGCGAGCGGAGGCCTCACCATCCTTCTGAGCTCTCCTCGCAACAGCCTCACGATTCGCCGCCACGAAGTCGAGCTGGAGTCTCTCGGGGGCAATCTCTATCGCTTCCGCGGCATGGTCGACTTCATGGGCAAGGCGGACCTGATCGCCGAGTTCAGCGGCGCAATGCCAGGGCGGGTCGAGGACCAGGTCCTGCTGCCGATCCAGCGCCTCGAGCTCGAGGGCGAGGTGCAGATCGTGCGGGTACCCGATGGCTACGACATCACGACGCGGGTGCTTCCTGGTCACGTGGAGATCGCGATGCAGAGCCGGCTGGGCAATCAGCTGGTCTCGCTGTGCGACGTGCTCTCGATTTTCACCGGCGGTGATTGTAGCGCTCTGGTCGCCGCGTTCGGCCGCGTGCGCCTGCCATTGCCGCCGCCAGGCGAGACCCATCGTCTCGCGGCAGAGACCCTGACCGCGGAAGAGCGACAGACCCTGGACGACTACCTGAGCTCGACCGGCGTCGCCTGCGCAGTCGCGCCTCGCATTCCGGCCCACGGCGGTCGCAACACGACCCTGCAGACTTCTGCCACGGGCTGCTAGGAGCCAGGGACCGCCAAGCCCTCGTGCGCGGCCAAGTCGAGAATGTCGCGGTTGTCGGTCACTTCGAAGAGGAATTGGTGCCGTCGATCGGAGTCGAGCGGGAAGGCTTTGCGCAGGACCTCGCGATAGGCTTTCTCCAGGTACGCTCGGGGGTCTTCCACCCGCGGGTCGTGCAGCCGCAGCCATGACAGGCCCTGGAACATGCAGAAATTGAGACTTTCGACGATGCTCGACTGCTGGAGCTCGGGCAGCAGTTCTTTGAGGCCAGCGGTGTGCTCGCGCAAGCTCGAGCCGTCCTCGGCCGCCAACCCGAGGTCGATGAGCCAGGTGTGATCGAGGGCGGCACCACGAGCGTTGTCCTGAGCCGAGTGCTGCTTCAGCGCGTTCTCGAGGTAGGTTCGAGCCAGCTCGTACTTGCGATGGACGAGCTCGATTCGGCCGATCAGCTGCTCGGCATCGGCGAGTTCGGCCGGCATCGAGAGTAGGTCCATCTTGAAGTGCACCTGGCGGGCCTCGATCATGGCCTTGTCCAGTTGTTCGAGATCGAGCAGGGTTTCGGCCAGGGCGAGACGGGCCGCCGCTTCGGCGGCGGCGTCCTCGCGCTGTTTGTGGATCGCCAGCGCACGGCGGTTGAGGGTGGCGGCTTGCTGATAGTCGCCCAGGCACCTCAGCACCGTCGCCTTGCCCAGCAGGACCCGCGCGAAGGACTCACTCTCCTTGTCGGCGACCTTTTCGCTGGCCTTGTCGAAATACTCGAGCGCTTGGAGATAGTTGCCGGCGACGTGGGCCACGCGGCCGAGTGCCGTCAGCGAAGCTGTGACCGACGGGCGGCCGCGGAGGGCATTGCGGGTCTCGTAGGCGGCACGGTGGTGGGTGATCGCCTCTTCCAGTCGGTTGCGCCGCAGCGCGATCTCGCCGAGCGTAAAGTGGCAGGAAGCGGCCAGCTCGCTGTGATCCTGACCCTCGAGAGCCGGATAGAGATCCTCGAGCAGCCGGCTCGCTTCGGCCAGGCGGCCGGTGCGCTCGTAGATGGCGCCGAGCTGTAGAGCCAGGCGGGCCCGGCGCCCGGGCTGATCCGAGGTGCGGGTCTCCTCCAGGGCCGACAGTAGCGCTGATTCCGCCTCTTGGTGATGCCCTGCCTCCTCGTAGGCCGAGGCCATGAGGCTGGACAGCGCAAGCCGCTTGTTCGCATCGTCCTTGGCCAGTTCGAGGGCCCGTTCGAGATCGGGAATACAGTGGTGCAGCTTGCCGAGTCGGCGGGCAGCAGGCAGCAGCCGCCAGATCAATAGCAGCTCGGTTTCCGCTTTGCCGTCGCTCTCGCGGTGGTTGGCCAACTCCCGGCTCAGAGCGCGGTAGAGGACCTCCGGCTCGAGCTGCCCGGCATAGGAGGAGCGCGTGGCCTTGAGCAGCGGAGCCGAGGCGTCGCGGGTGCCTTCGAGCAGTCGATAGGCGAACCACTGTTGCTCGCCGTCTTGGCTTACTGCCTCGAGGGCGCGCCCCAGGCGCCCGCGCAACTCGAGCACGGTGTCCTCGGGAGCGGAGAGCGCCAGTGCGCTGGCGTAGGCGGGACAGGCGAACTCGACGCCGACGCCCCAGGGCGACGGTACGCGGCGCAGCATGCCGGCCTCGAGCGCTGCCGTGGCCCAGGTGGCGCTACGTTCCCGCTCGACGTGGCCGGCGGCTACGGTCAACACGTCGGGCGGAATAGGCGTGTCGGCCAGTGCGAGCAGGGTCATACGGTTGCTGTGGCCGAGGCGCCCGGTCTCGGCCTGGATGTGCGATACGAGGCGGGTCGAGGGCTGATAGCCCTCTGGCGCGGTGCCGGCGAAGAAGAAATTGCCGTAGAGCGTGCGCATGACCTTGGAGCGCACGAGAGAGAGCAGTCCCTCCTCGAGGGCAAAAGGGTGTCCCCGGGTGGCATCCGACAGCTGCTGGCTCAGGGAGTCGGGCAGCGACAGGCCGCCGAACAATCGCCGGGTGAAATCCTCGAGCTCCCCGCCTTCGAGCTGAGGGACGCGGAGACTGAACGTACCCTCGAAACCGGATCGCGTCGTACCGCCGCGTCCGATCAGGACGAGGTGCAGACTGCGGTTGGGCAGCCTCGAATTGCTCAAGGCCAGGAGGAACTGAAGGTCTTCCTCTTGGATCTGCTCGAAGTCGTCGCACACCAGATAGAGCGGTCCGTTAGCGGGCTCGCTGGCCGCCAACATCGACAGGACCGAGTCGATGGGCTGGCGTTGGGCGCCTTCCTCTGACGCGGCGTCCTGCTGGCGCCTACGGTGGGGTTCGATCCGCGGGTGGAGAGGATCGAATTGCTGATCGTCCCGCGGTTCGAGCAACTGCTCCTCGATCTGCTGGGCGAGGGTCAGGGCTCCGCGCCGCGCGGGGTGGGCTTGCAGCCAGAGGAAAATTCTGGCCTTGCGTTGCAGGGTCTCCCACACCAGCCGGGACTTGCCGCAGCCGGCCGGCCCCGTGACTCGGACGACGATGTCCTTGAGATGCTCTTCGAGCAAGCGCTCGAGCTCGGGGCGGGGCGTCGACTCGATCCGGCGACCCAGGAGGCTGGGGTTGCGCCACGGTGCGGTCGAGATCGCCCGGCCCATGACCTGGACCATGGGCACCTTGCGCCCGGAAGGTCCGCGGTAGGCGCCGGCCGGTTCGAGGTTCCACGATGTTTCGAGGGTCTGAGCGGCCCATGTCGTCAGGTAGGTATGGTTGGGACCGAGGCTCGGCGGCCGTTCGGCCATGTCCTCGGCCACCTCGTCGTGCAAGCTCAGCACTTCGCTGCCGCGCAGCAGAATCTCGGCCGGCGAGATGAGAATGCAGGGTCCGTCAATAGCGCTCTCGAGCTCGGCTAGGACCCGCCGCGACCAGTGCAGGCCGGCGTCGAAGACGGCCGGGTCTCCCGGTTTGGGCACGATCGCCAGCGCGTCGCCGTCGAGCAAGATGGCGTCGCACTCCTCAGCGATGGCCGCTCGAACCTCTTCGCGGCGGAGCTCGTCGGCGCCCCAGACCCGCAGCACCGACGTTGGAAACCGGAGGGCGATGGTGGCTGAGTCTAGGGGAAGCAAGTCGAGCATACCTGGGGCCGAGAGTGAAATTGGTCACATATCGTATCAAGCAAGGGCCGTTTCATGATTCGGATCGATTCACTTGCTATAATCGAGGGTACTGGGGCAGACACTCCAGCTTCCCCATCCCCTCCATGTTCCCGCAAACAGAGCGAGCGCAGTACCCCGCGGTCGCAGAAATTTCCACGGAGCCAGCGATGTCCACCCGACGTTTGATGTCCCGCCTCTGCTACTTCACGATCGAGGATGAGAGCATGCTCGCCGAGGCGTTTCCCCAGTTCGAAGGGGATGGAATGGCCATCACCTACAAGGTGATCGATACTGACGACGTCTTCGTCACGACGGCGGACACCCGCGAGGCCATGGACCGACACGACGTGCCCTACAACCTGCTGGCCGAGGAAGATTCCGAGCGCATCGCGATCTACCACACGGCGCTCTCGCGCGAGGAACTCGGGGAGTACGGAGACGCGCTCAAGGCCCTAGCTCTGGCCTACAGGGCCATCGCCATCGCCTGCGTCGGCGTCAACGGTGAGGCCGATCTGGGGTTCGATCTGAGCGATGGGACCGAGGGCTACACTTATTTCACGGCGCCGGCCGGCCACACCTTCATCTGGCGCCTGTTCTCGACCCGGCAGGAGGCCGAGGACTTCCTCACCAAACTCACCGGGGAAGACAAGGAAGCTCTGGCCTGGGTCAAGGCGATCCCGCTGGCTTCGGCCGACGAGCTGACCGGCTATCACTGATCAGGTCCCGGTCGGAAGTTCGGGCTCGACCTTCACAGTCAGCCAGCTTTGCGGCGACGTTCGAGACCTCCTCAGCGAGGCGCTTGGCCAGTTTTGGGTCACTGGCGAAGTGCAGCGAGTGCGCCCGAACCGCAACGGCCATCTGTTTTTCGAGCTGATCGAAAAGGGTGCCGCCGACGAGATCGTCGCCAAGCTCGAGGGCGTCATCTGGCGGCGTGACTACCGCGAGATCCAGCGGGCCCTCGCCGACGCGGATCAGGAGATCGCCGAGGGACAACAGATGCGCTGCCGGGCGACGCTCGACTTCTACGCCCCCTTCGGACGCGCTCAGCTCGTCGTGCGTGAGATCGACGTGGTCTTCGCCCTCGGCCAGCTGGCGGCCCGCCGCCAAGAGACGCTGGTAGCTCTCACCAAGGCCGGCTTGCTCGAGCTCAACGGCCGGTTACCGCTCCTCGAGCACCCGCTCGACCTCGCCCTCGTCACGGCCCGCAACAGCGCCGCCTACCACGACTTCATCGAGACCCTGCACGAGAGTGGCTTCGGCTTTCGGGTTACCCTGATCGATTCCCCCATGCAGGGTCGCGACGCCGAGCGCGGTATTGCTTCGGCCATGACGGCAGCATCGGGGCTCGACGTCGCCGCCTGCGTGCTGATTCGCGGCGGCGGCTCGAAAACGGATCTGGCGGCCTTCGACAGCCGGCGAGTGGCGGAGGCCGTCGCCCGCTGTCGCGTCCCGGTCCTCACCGGCCTCGGCCATCAAATCGACGAGTCGATCGTCGACCGAGTCGCCCATACGGCGCTCAAGACGCCGACCAAGGTCGCCGAGCTCCTGGTCGACCGGGTGAGCCGTGCCGATTCGAAGCGGCTGCTGCTCGCGCAGGGGTTGGCGGCGGCCGTCCGGAGCCGTTTGGCGGTAGGGAGCGAGCGGCTCGAGCGAGCGCGAAGCGGAGTCGTCATCGCGGGCCATCGCTTGACCACGGCGCGGGTTCGACTGGAGGAACTGGGCCGCTTTCTGGCTCGCCGGGCGGGGCGTCTGCCGCAGACCGCGAGCGAGAGGCTGAAACGGCTCCAACGGCATCTTGGACGCTGGGTGCCGCGACTCTTGGAAAGCGCCCGGCAAAACCTGGAGGCCGTCACGCGCAACATCGCTCGCGCCGCCGACGCCAGCGTGCGTACGGCTCGGGCGACGCTCGACGGGCAGGGTCGGTTGGCCCGTCAGCTCGGCCCGCAGCGAGCGCTGGCGCGCGGCTTCAGCATTACTCGAGACGACGCCGGCCGGGTCGTACGGCGGGCCGACCAGATCAGATATGGTCAGAGGCTGACCACGCAGCTGGCCGACGGAACGATCCGCAGCCGAGTGGAGGAAGTATGAGCAAGACCAAGACGGGGGACGACGAGCTGACCTTCGGCGCTGCCATCGAGGAGCTCGAGAGCATCCTGCGCCGCGTCGAGGATGACGGGATCGACATCGACGAGCTGGCCGAGGAGCTCGAGCGTGCTGCCGAGCTGCTCGAGATCTGTCGCGCCAAAATCCGTCGCGCCGAAGTCGAGGTGAGTCAGATCGTCCAGACTCTCGAAGAGCCGGCTACGCCGCCGGTGCCGCTCGACGAGCCCGAGCCCGACGCCGAAGCCGCGGCGGGCGAAACGGCCAACTTGTTCGGGCACGAAAGCTGAGCCGGAGCAGCGGAATGTTCGAGCGTCAGCGCAGCGGATCGGTGGTCTGCCCGAGCTGCAACCGGCTGGTCGGGGTCAACGAGCCGCAATGCCCGCACTGCGGGAGGGTCAGCCCGGGCATGTTCGGCTACGCCCGGGCGCTGCAGAGAATATCCGGCGGCGAGAGCTTCGTTCCCTTCGTCATCGGGACCTGCTCGTTGCTCTACGTCCTGAGCCTACTCTTCGGTTTCGATGGTGGGTCCGGCGGACTGATGGGCATGTTGGCGCCGTCGCGCGAGAGTGTCTTCGCCTTCGGCGCCTCGGGCTGGCAGCCGATCTTCGGTTTCGGACGCTGGTGGACGCCGCTCTCGGCCACCTGGCTGCACGGCAGCTTGCTGCACATCGTCTTCAACATGATGTGGATTCGCCAGCTGGCCCCGGCGCTGATGCGTCTCTACGGACCGGGCCGGGCGGTTCTCATCTACCTGATCGCCGGGGTTTCGGGGTTCACGCTGACGAGCTGCTGGGGTTACGTGGCTCCGGGGCTGCCTGTGGTGCTCCGCGGAGCCTCCGTTACCGTCGGCGCGTCGGCGTCGATCTTCGGTCTCTTCGGTGCCCTGGTTCTCTATGGTCGACGCACCGGTAACCAGGCGCTGGCGCGGCAGGTACGGACCTGGGCGGTTGTGCTCTTCGTGTTCGGCCTGGTGTTTCCCGGCATCGACAACTGGGCTCACCTCGGCGGTTTCGCGGGTGGTTTTGTCGCGGCGGCGGTTCTCGACCCCCTGAAGCCGGAACGGCCCGATCACCTTCTGGCCGCCCTGATCGGCCTGTTGCTGTCGCTGCTGGCGGTGGGCTTCTCACTGGTGCACTACTTCGGCATCCGATGAACGGCTGGCGACTGCCCCTGTCCGCATGACGCTCACCCCGCAAGAGATCAGGCGCTACGCGCGGCAGATGGTGATGCCGGAGCTCGGACCTGAGGGCCAGGAGCGCCTCAAGGCTGCCAGTGTGCTGCTCAT
>JAPUJD010000292.1 GCA_027296385.1 Acidobacteriota bacterium
CGTCGAGCTTGATCCAGGCATCGACTGAGACCTGGCCCCACAGCTCTGCTACGGGTTGGGCGAAAAGAAAGGGCTCCGCCGATGCAGCGGAGCCCTGGAAGGTAATCAGGAAGGTCCTCAGCTCAAGCTGATGACAACGACCGCGCGGCGGTTCTGTGCCCTGCCATCGGCGGTGTCGTTGCTGGCGACCGGCTCGTGGGAGCCGACGCCGGCGATCGCGATCCGGCTCGCCTCGATGCTGTGGCGCTCGACCAGATAGCCCTTGACCGCCGCTGCACGCCGGACGCTGAGGGGGTCGTTGATCTGGTCGTTGCCGGTGCTGTCAGCGTGACCCACGATCCGAGCGCCGAGCGCGGGATCCTGCTTGAGCTTGAGCGCGACCTCATCGAGCTTGGCCTTGCAGATGTTCGACACCCTGGCCTTGTTGGTATCGAAGTGGCAGACCTCGCGCTCTACTGCCTTCGCCGCTGCAGCGGCAGCGGCTTCTTCTTCTGCGGCGGCAGCCGCGGCGGCGGCGGCGGCTTCTTCTGCGGCAGCGGCAGCCGCGGCGGCGGCGGCAGCGGCTTCTTCCGCGGCAGCAGCTGCAGCGGCGGCAGCTTCTGCCGCGACAGCAGCGTCATCCACCGCCGGTTCGCACGGGCCACACTTCTTGCCGTTCCAGCGATAGGCGATACCGGCAGAAGCGATCAGGGGGTCGATATCAATGCTGAAACCGGGGCCGTCGGCAGACGTGGCCAGGTAGCGCAGGCCGGCGGTGAAGGCCCAGGGTCCATTGTCCGAGAACGGAATGTCGAGGCCTGCGTTGAGGCCGATCACGGTGTCGCTGTCGAGGTTGGCGTCGAGAGGGATTCCGGCGTTGTCGAAGTCCACGCCCTCGTAGTCCACCACGCCGATGAACGGTCCGATGAAGAAATCCGCCCGGGACCGAGGACTGAGGTGAAAGTTGACCCCCAGACTCAGGAGTGAAAAGTCGATGTCGTCGTGGTCCATGAGCCACTCGAATTCGGTGTCGAAGACAGCCAGCGAGTCCAGGTTGCCGGCAAGGAGCCCGACAGCGAGGCCCACCGGGCAATTGACGCGATATTCCAGCTCGGCGCCGACGGCCTCGCCGGAGCTGATGTCGAACTTCAGGCGCTCGAAGGGCTCCACCGTCTCGGAAATTGACGGGTCGCCGTCCGAGTCGATCTTCGCTGCCACGCCACGCAGGGTCCAGCGATAGCCCTCGCTCCGGCACTCAGCGGCCGATGCCGGGCTCGACAGCAAGAGCCCGGTGACCACTGCAGCGAGCAGGCTGATAGAAAAAACAGTTCGAACCGTTGTCATGATTTACCGGTCTCCGGAGGTAAACAAACTGATGAGGGCTTTCTGAGGTACCGAGGGAATCATACCACGCGAGCTACGAATCAACTCGACGCGAGAGTTTTGCCGGGGGGCGCCGTCGCGGCTTTCAATGGATGGCCTTGACCGAGAATCTGGCCTCGACACCGCCGCCTGTATCGAGTGTCTGGGCAGCCACACCGGCGATGAAGATCGTGTAGTCCTTGAGCGCGAAGGAGGTCTCAAACCCCAGTCCGACGTCGACCAGGTAGTTCGACGCATCGCGGAGCACATCGCGGTCGAAACCGATCGCGCCGTAGCCGGCGTAGAGGAGCCAGTACCAGCTGTTCCACTCGACGTCGAGCGCGGGGCGACTCTCGTCGATGAACCAGGGCAGGAACAGCTCCAGGGTCGTGTGCAGCTCGTCAGTTCCGCGCCGGCTCTCTTGCAGGCCCTTGAGGCCGTCGCGGCCGTCGAGACGGAAGAACTCGCCGCGCGGAATCGAGTAACGATCGGTGCCTTGAGGCTCCTCAGGCCGGATCTCCCGGCGGCGCAGAAAGGACCCGGCGTGCAGGCGCCAGATGAGGAACGAGGCCGAACCGAGCTGGAACCGCTCGAGTCCTGCGAGCTCGAGTTTTACGAAGTCGAAGTCCCCCAAGAGAGTCTCGAAGCCCCAGGTCAGAGCGGTGGAGAAACCGGCGCCGCCCGGGCCGATCTCGCGGTGTGCGGTGAAGAGATTGCGCCGCTGGGCGCGGGTTTCGCCGACGATCGCGTTGAGCCGCACGTCGGCCGGCGTTCCGAGCTGGTAGCCAAAGCGCACGAAGGTGTCGGTCTTGTTGGTCGTGAACTGGAACTCCTCCTTGCTCGAGGTGATGCGGTCGACTTCGGCCAGGAAGAAGGCGCGGCTGTTGTAGTTGAAGGGGCGCTGGACCAACAGCAGACCGCCGCGGGTGCGCTCGAAGTCGTTGGATCCCTTCTCGATCGGGTCGAATTCGACGGCGTCGAAGAGGCCGAGCTGCCAGATGCTGTCGTGGCCGTAGTAGCGGTAGCGCACGAAGACCTCGATGTCGCCCTTGACGAAGTTGTAGCGCAGTTGGCCTTCGTAGAACGAACCCTTGACAAGCCGGTTGAGTCGGAAGTCGAGCTCCCCCTCGGGGAAGTAGAAATCGAGGTTGGGCAGCAAGTTTTCCCGCTCGACGGACCCAGAGCCCACCGACGGAGGGGGTTGCTCGGTCGGCGGCAGAGGTTCCTGGCCAGCGAGGGTGCCGGTCAGGAGCAGTACCGCAGTCGAGACTGCCAAGCGGCCCCCGAGACGAGGCGGGCCCTTCAAGCCACCTCCACGGGACACTAGAACAACAACGGTGGGTCCGTCGCGCCGGGTAGGTTCTTGAGCTGGTTCTTGAGCTCTTCCTGTTCGGCGCGCAAGGCTTCGATCTCTTTGTTCTGTGCCTCGACGTCGCGGTTGAACTGCTGGGTTTCCTTGTTCTTCTGCACGCGATCGGCCGCGCGCGAGTCTCCAGCCTTGCGATAGGCTGCGATGGCGTCGTCGAAGGCCTTGCGCTTCTCGAAGACGAAGCCCAACTGACCCCAGATCGTGGTTCTATCGGCGCTCTGGGAGGCATTGTTGAGGGCCTTGCGAAGCACAGTCTCGGCGGAGCTGTACTGCGCTTTCTTGGTGTAGGCCTGACCCATGTAGTAGGCGGGGAGCCAGTCGCTCGAATCGATGCGACCCGCCCGATCGGCGGCCGAGAGCACGGTGTCGAAATCCTTGGCGCCGAGCGCTGCTCCGGCGAGCATCATGAGATTGTCGAAGCTGGCTTCGCTGCTGACGAGAGCGTTGGCCGTGGTGCTGGCGCGGCGGTAGGCCGTAGTCTTGGTCGGACCTTTGGCGCGACGGCCCTGCTGCATCAGGGTTTGGACCAGGGCCTTGCGATTCTTCGCGTCGGGCTTGATGCTGACCGATTTTCCCAGGGCCTGGATGGCGGTCGTGAGGTCCCCGGAATTGAGCGCGGCGACTCCGTACTGGTATTGCACCTTGGCATCGTTGGGACTGGTGGAGGCGGCGCGAGCGAGCGCCGTCAGCGCCTGCCCCGACTGGCCACTCTTGCTCAGAGCGACGGCGAGGAGCTGGTCGATGGTTCCACGCTGGGCGACCGGCAGCTTGCTGCGGTCGATCTTGCCGAGAATCGAAGCACCATCGGCATAACGCCGGCCCACGATGTAGGCCTGACCGAGCGCGAACTGGGTCGCCGGATCGGAGGGCTCGAGGTCGTAGGCCTTACGCAGGTGGGTCAAGGCTTCGTCGGTGCGCCGGAGCTTGACGAGCACCTGGCCCAGCATGCGCTGGCCGGGGGCCCAGTCGGGCTGCTTCTCCACTACCGTCGCGAACTCCTTTGCGGCTTGCTCATAGTTCTTGGCCTTGAGGGCGGTTACTCCCTCTTGCCAGCCGGCCTGGACGGCAGTGCCGGCGAGGAGGAAACCGAGCGCGAGGGTGAGGGTCGGAAGCTGTCGTCTCATTGTCGTTCTCCTCTTATGAACTCTCGACTCACCCGGATCCGGGGACTTCGAACCAGCGGAGTCTTCGAACCGGCGGAGTCTTCGAATCGAGAAAGAGCAAGCATCATGCCATGCGCCAGGCGGCTAGGAGCCGCTGACCAACCGTTCCATCGACTCGACGAAGGCCTGTGCTTGGCTGGGGCCGAGAGCGGCCAGAACGGCACGTTCGACGTTCTTGAATTGCTCCAGAAGGCCCGCGACGCCGTTGCCCGCTGCGATCTCCTGAGTCGACTTCTTGTAGACCAATTCGATTTCGGCGCTGCCGCCATGATTGGCCAGCAGGCTCGTGGCGCGAGTGTGTACGGTCCGTGCGACCGTCTGGAGCTCCTGAGCTGTCATCTTTTTGAGACGTTCCAGGCGGCCGTCTAGGTCAGGTTCCCGCAGCTCGATCAGTCCCGACGTGATGAGGCCGAAGGTGGTCTTCGAGACTTCGAAAGCGCTCGTCTTCATCTCACGCGCGATCTCCTCAATCGCGCGGGACTCGTCGATCCGCCGGATGACGTTCCATTCGTTAGGGCTCAGTGAGACGTGGGTGCTGCCGCCCTCGGCGGTGAAGACCGGGATCATCCGGGTCGACGGGACTTTGGAGACGAGCACCTTCCACTCGTCGATGCACTGCGCCGCCTGCATTAGCAGGTTGGTGTTGGACTTCTTGATCGTGGTGTCCGTGGCTTCGTCGCCCGCGGTGAAGACAAACTCGCCCTCTTGCCACGTCGCGAGCTCGTAGAACGCTTCCTCGCCCGCCAGAGTCCCCGCGGTGGAATGCACGATCTCACCGTCGCGCAGGAAGATCTTGCCGCTGCCCAACCGACTGGTGACGGAGAACTTCCCTGTCTTGCCGGATGCAGCGACCAGCTGTATCACGTCAGGCAACGGGAGCTCCTCTAGGGATCCCTGGAAGGCCATCAGTCCCGTTGCAAGCCCCTACTGCAGGCGGAAATTGACCGTCAGGTTGTAGTACACATCGACGGGCTTCCCGTTCAGTGTCGCGGGTTTGAACTTCCATTTCGAGACCGCGTCGACAGCTGCCTGGTCGAGACCCATCGGCAACGGTTTGAGGATTCGCACGTTGCGGACGCTGCCGTCCTTTCCGATGATCGCTTCCACGATCACGACTCCCTGGATACGCGCCTTGCGCGCGATCTCGGTGTATTGAGGATTCGGGCCGGAGATCTTGACCGGTCGCGTGACGTCGCCGCCGACGCGGATCGGACCCTCCGGCTCGATCGGCGGCGGGCCGTCCGGGATATCGAAGATGATGTCGGTGTCGGGCAGGTCGATGTCCTGCTCGATCTCTTCTTCGAGGCGAATCGGCTCCGGCTCGTCGGGCGTCGGATCCGGAATCGGGACCTTCTTGGTCTTCGGCTTCGGCAACTCCTGCTGCTGCTTGGGCGGCGGCGGCTTGAAGCGCACCTGCTGGACGATGTACACCTTCTGCTTCTTCGGCTCGGCCGCTGCGAACTCAGCCTTCAAGAACCCAAAGGGGATCCAAAACAGTATGACGTGCAAGATGAACGCCATGACCATCGCGGTGCGCATGCGCTTGGCGTCTGCGGCATCTTCCAGGGCGAAGGCAATGAACTCGGCGCCTTCGCTCTCGGTGATCGCAAAATCCCCTTTCGCCTTACCGGAGCTTGGTTTCGCGTCTGCCATGATTATCCGTCCTCGAGATCGCGCTCGTCCTTAGTACCAGAACATGTCGATCTCGCGCTGAGTGGGGATCGAGATATTCTTCACTTCGATGTCGATCTTGTCTTTCGCTTGCCGGAGCTCGTCGAAGACGTCGACCATGTAGCCGTATTCGGCATCCGGGTTCGGACGGATGATCACCGGCTTGCGGGGATTGCGCTCCAGTTTTGGCTTCAAGTACTCGAGAATCGCATCGAGCGGCATAGCCCTGCCGTCGACGATCAGGACGCCCCCGACCAGAATCTCGATCAGCACAGAGTCTTCCTTGTCGACCAGGGGAGTGTTGTCCTGGTCGTCCTTGGGTAGGGAGAAGTCCAGTCCGCGAGTGGCTGCGAAGGTCGTGGTGACCATGAAGTAGATGATCAGCAGGAAGGCGATGTCCGCCATCGACGAGGTCGGGATCTCTTCACTGATCTTGTCTCGCTTGAGCTTCATCCGTCGCCTCCATCCGCCCCGTCGACGGTATCCTGCTGCGAGAGCAGATAGATCTTCTCGGCGCGCGCCTGTTTGAGCGCATCGATCACGCTGTCCACGTAGCGGTAGGGGACGTTCTTGTCCGCCTTGAGCACGAACGGCTTGCCGGGGTTGTTGGCGACGACGTCCACCGCGAAGGACAGCACATTCTCCGGTCCGGGGACCGGTACGCTGATCTCTTCACCGCTCGAGACACGGATCTGGCCGCTCGCGATGATCGAGATATAGGCCGCCTTCTTGGGGATCTCGTATCTGAGCTCGGTCGTCGGCAACCCCACCGTCGTCTTGTCCACCTCGAAATTGATGGTGACCATGAAGAAGATGATCAGAAGGAAAGCGATGTCCGCCATGGAGGCGGTGGGGATGCCCTCGTTCTGGGTACCGCGTGCCTTGAGTCTCATCGGTCTCAGCTCAGGGCTTGCCGCCGGTTTCCGGCGTGATCCCGCCGCGCTCCATCTCGCCGAAGGTCTCGAGCAGCATGTTCGTCGACGTCTCGACGTCGCGCACGAACTTGTTGATCTTGTTCATGAAGAAGTTGTAGCACAGCTGAACCGGGATCGCGATCGCCAGACCCGTGGCCGTCGTGATGAGCGCCTCGGAGATACCGGAGGCCACCAGGCCGGGGTTCGACAGACCGGCTTCGGCGAGGGCGTCGAACGAGTTGATCATTCCGGCCACCGTACCGAGGAATCCCATGAGGGGGGCGACGTTGGCGACAGTCGCCAGCCAGACCATGTTTTTCTCGAAACGGCCGATCTCGAAGATGGCGGCGTTCTCGATGGTCTTCTCCACCTCGTCTCTGGGGTGACCGAACTTCAGGAGGCCCGCCTTCATGATCGAGGCAACCGGCCCCGAGTAGTCCTCACAGACCTTGGTCGCCTGCTTGACCGAGCGGTTGACGATCAGCGCCTTGCGGATCTTGGCCAGAAACTCGTTGACGTTCGTCCTCGCTGTGCGAAGGGCGAAGAAGCGCTCGATGATGAAGACCATTCCGACAAGCGAC
The DNA here is from genome assembly GCA_027296385.1 of Acidobacteriota bacterium. GTDB lineage: Bacteria > Acidobacteriota > Thermoanaerobaculia > Multivoradales > JAHEKO01 > CALZKB01. Next base: position 7,040 of record JAPUJD010000292.1, read on the forward strand.
AGGATCAGCAATGGGTACATCATCCACCCGCCGTCGTTGAAGAGCTTTAATACTGTGCCGCCTATTCCACCCACGTTGAAACCTCCTCTTGGCTATGTAGACCCGACGTCTTTGAGCCGAGTTCCCGACCGCCCACCGCGATTGTTGCGGAAACCCACGACGCCTTGTCCCGGAGGGTGAGGCGGGTCGGTTGCGCGTCGGCGATGTTCAGTGCACTTCAAGACAGGCCCGGCATCGTAGCACAGGGGCTTGAGGCCCGCAAAACCCGCGGCGTCAACCACGGGAGGCCTCCTCGAGCCGCTCGAACCTGCGCCGATGCGCACAACAGATGGCGACCGCGAGGGCATCTGTGGCGTCCTCGGGCACCTTGTCGTCAGGTAGATCGAGCAGCGTTCGCACCATGCGTGACACTTGCCCTTTGTCCGCTCTGCCATTGCCGGTCACAGCGTTCTTGACCTCGGCCGGAGAGTACTCATGGACCTCGATCTCCCGACGCCCGACCACTCCCAACAAGGCTCCTCTCGCCTGAGAGAGCACGACGAGTGAGCGCGGATTCATTCCGAGGAAGGTCGACTCGATGGCCACGACTCCTGGCTCGAGGGCGCGAAGCAACTCCTCGAGATCGGCAGCGATGGTTCCCAGGCGCGCCGCGAGCGGCGCGGTGCGACTCGCCGAGAAGCGGCCGAATTGCACGGCTTCCAGCTTTCGACCCCGCTGTTTCACGACTCCGAAACCAGTGTGTCGGCTCCCAGGGTCGATTCCTAGAATCAGCACGTTCTGGACACCAGGCAGCGCCCGAGCCTAGCCGCCCTCGGCCGCGGCCATGACTTCGGCGCTGACCTTGAGGTTGGACCAAACGTTCTGGACGTCGTCCTGGTCCTCCAGGGCGTCTACGAGCTCGAGTACGCGCACCGCTATCTGCGGGTCGATGTCGATCTCGGTCTTGGGCAGCATGGCGAGGGCCTGCGAGCTGATGGCGATGCCTCGCCGCTCGAGCTCGTCGCGCACCGCTGCGTAGTCTGCGGGCGCACTGAAGAGCTCATAGACGTCGTCTTCCACGGCGGCATCGTCGACGCCCAGCTCGAGGGCGAGCTCCATGAAGTCGTCCTCTCCCAGATTGCCCTTTTCGAGCGCGAAGTAGCCGCGCTTGTCGAACATCCAGGCGACGCACCCGTTCTCACCGAGGTTGCCGCCGGCCTTCGTGAGCAGATGGCGCAGCTCGGAGACCGTTCGGTTCTTGTTGTCGGTCATCGCCTCGATGAGGATGGCCACCCCACCGGGGCCGTAGCCCTCGTAGGTCAGCTCCTCGTAGGTCACGCCGTCGAGCAGTCCGGCGCCCCGCTTGATCGCGCGCTCGATGTTCCCGCTCGGCACGTTGGTGGCGCGGGCCTCCTGGACGCCGACCCGCAGCCGGGGATTGCCCGCAGGATCGGGGCCGCCGAGTCGTGAGGCGACGGTGATCTCCTTCAGCAGCTTGGTCCAGAGCTTGCCGCGACGGCCGTCGGTGACCGCCTTCTTGCGTTTGATAGACGCCCATTTGCTGTGACCTGACATGAGTCCTCCGCGGGACGATTCTAGCTTACTCCTGCTCGCCGCCAGGAACCGCGAGAGCTGGGACTCCTTGATTGACGGGGCTTGTTGCTAGTGCTAAAAGAGGCTCCCAAGGGGGAATGGAATGTCGATGATCCTTCTCGCGGTCGAGGATGCGGACCGGGACTCTCCGATTCGTGATCTCCTGACTGCGGAGGGATGGTGGGTCACCACCGTCGGCAGTCAAGAAGAGGCGCTACGGGCCGCGGCTGATCATGCTCCCCAGCTGCTGATCATAGATCGAACCCTGGCCCAGTCCGGCGACCTACTGCAGACCTTCGGGAGGCACGAGGGCGGCCCGGGCATCCTCGTCCTGGTGGACGAGGTGGCGAGCGGCGCGGTGGACGGCGCGGACGGAACGCTGGCGCGGGATCAGGACACGGCCGAAGTGCTGGACATCGTGCGTCGCAGTCTCGAGGCGCCTCGCCCCGCGAGCGAAGACCTCGCCATCGAGTCTCCCGTCTTGAGTGAGGGCGAGCGGCTCACGGCCAGCGATCTCTTCGGTGACATCCTCGAAGACCTCGGAGCTGGCGTGGCGGCGGTGAAGGTCGAAGACGTCCCTCACGATGAGGCTGGCAGCGTTGTCGAAAGCGGGCAGGAGCCGGCGGTCGAGGATGCGGCTCGGCCGAGAGTCGAGAGCGAGGACCCAGGGGATGATCTCGAGGCCGAGGTCACCACGGGCCCGCCCGCTGACGTGGCGGATCCGATCGCGGCGAGCGACGTCGATTTTGACGAAGCGGTCGAGGTCCCAGGCACCGGCGAGGGCTTGTCGATAGACGATGTCCTGGCCGTGCACGAGCCCGCGGCCGAAAGCGCGGCGGAGGAGACGCCGGAGGCTGCCAAACAAGACGACCCTGCGGTCGAGGAGGGCGAGTCGGTCGGTCCTTACCGGCTGCTCGAGCTGCTCGAGTTCGGTGATCTCACCGAACGTTGGCTGGCCGAGCGCTCCGATCGCGGTGGTGAGAAGCTTGTGCTCGAGCGCATCCGCCAAGAGCTGCTGGATCGAGCTGACGTACGCCAAGCCTTTTTGGATGGTTACTCGGAAGCGGCCGGGTGGGATCATCCCAACGTATTGTCGGTCGTTGATCTGGGCCGGGACGGGGAGGTCGATTACGTTGCCACCGAGTACCACCACGGCCACTCGTTGCGGGAAGTCCTGGACCGGGTGCGCCGGATGGAGGCCCGTATGCCCCTCGGTATCGGGCTGCTGGTCGCCGAGCGGATCGCGGCGGCACTCGAGAGTCTGGCAACCGGTCCTGCGGCCAGCAGTCACGGTTGGCTCGTCCCCGGCTCCATCTGGCTGACCGACGACGGGCAGGTACTCTTGCGGGAGTTCAGCAGCGGCCGGCTCGAGTCGTCCCAGGACCCGCCTAGGAGTGACTGGAGGGAGCACCGCTTCCTCGCCCCCGAAACCTGGAGTGGTCAAGGAGGCGTGCGAGCCGATCTCTACTCGCTGGGCGCCTTGCTGTACGAGATGGTCTCCGGCCAGCCGGTGCACGCCGGCGCGGACCTCGAGTCGTTGATCGAGGCGATCCGGACGCAAGATGTCGTATCGGCCGAGAAGGTCGATCCAACGATTCCCACGGAAATCGACGCCTGGATTACGCGCTTGCTGAGGCGCAGCCCGGAGGAGCGACCCCAGGGCGTGACCGAGATCACCGGCAAGATCGACCTCGCCTTGCAGGCCCTGCCAGCCCGTCCGGCGAATAAGGTGCTCTCGGTCTATCTGAAACAGCTCTTCGCAGCGAGGATTCCCGAGCCCGGACCCCAATCCCCGCTGGCTGACGTGGAGATGCCGAGCCCGGAGGATCTGATCGGTGACGAGCGGGCTGCGGCACCTGATCGGCCGTGGACCCGGTTTTGGATCCTGGTCGCGCTGGGTGTCCTGCTGGCGTCGCTCTACGGATGGTGGATCCTCTCCGGCCGCGACCGCGAGCAGGCCGGCGAGCCTCCGGACACCATGCCGGCGACCGAGGCCGCCGAGCCGGTCGCTGCGCCGGTCGCGCCGCAGACGCAGGAGCGATCGACCGACCTCGTCGCCACGGACGAAGTGCCCGTTGCCGTGGAAGCAGATTCCGTCGACGTCGAGGCTCTCGTCGCCGACGAATTCGCCCGTCGCGAGCGAGAGCGACAGGAGCGCCTGCCCTCGTCGCCGACGGACGAGGCCACCGAGGCCGCGCCGGCGACGGCCGAGGACGACGGTTCGCCAAGCTCGGCGGCGACGCCCGGGCGACCTTTGCGCTAGCAGCCCGTGGCAGAAGTCTTTGGAGACGCCCGAAGGGTCGCGTCGCGAGCGCCGCGACCCCGCAGACTTCTGCCACGGGCTGCTAGAGTCGGTTCTCATGGCTTGGTTCCGCAAGGCGAAGAAGCCCAAGCCGGTACGTGCCGGTCCCAGCCCTGTGCCGCAGGGCCTGTGGGTCAAGTGCGACGGTTGCCGCGAGATCATCTACTCGAAGGAGCTGCAGCGTAATCTCAGGATCTGTCCGAAGTGCGGTCACCACTTCCGCATCGGTGCCCGGAGTCGGATCGAGTTGTTGACCGATGACGGCACCGGTGAGGAGCATTTCGCCGGGGTTCGCCCGACCGATCCTCTGGGGTTCAGGGATACCAAGGCATACAAAGACCGTCTCGAGCAGTACCAGGAGCGCCTCGGCGAGAAGGATGCCGTTGTCATCGTCACGGGTGACATCGAGGGCATTCCGGTGGTGCTGGCGGCCATGGAGTACGGCTTCATGGGCGGTTCGATGGGTTCTGTGGTCGGCGAGAAGATCACCCGGGCGGCCGAGCTCGCCGTGGATCGCGGCCTGCCCTTGATCGTCGTCTCGGCTTCGGGCGGTGCCCGCATGCAAGAAGGGGTGCTCTCCTTGATGCAGATGGGGAAGATCTCGGTCGCTCTGGCGCGCCTTCAGAGCTCCGGCCTGCCGTATCTCTCGATCCTCACCGATCCGACGACGGGAGGGGTGACGGCCTCCTTCGCCATGCTGGGCGACCTCAACATCGCCGAGCCCGGTGCGCTGATCGGTTTTGCCGGACCGCGCGTCATCCAGCAGACCATCGGCGAGGAGTTGCCCGAGGGGTTTCAGCGCAGCGAGTTCCTGCTCCAGCGTGGGTTTCTCGACATGGTGGTCCAGCGGACCGAGCTCAAGGCGACCGTGGCGCGGGCGCTCAGGCACTTACAGCCGGTGCATTGAGCGACGCCGCCGCCTCGATACGACAGCGCCTGGGCGAGCTCGAAGCGGCGGGAGTACGGTTGGGGCTCGACGTTATTCGCGAGTTGCTGGGCAGTCTCGGCGGGCCCCACCAGCGCCTGCCTCACGTGCTGGTGGCCGGCACCAACGGCAAGGGTTCGACGGCCGCCGTACTGAGCTCGATCTTGGTGGTAGCCGGTTACCGCACGGGCCTCTACACGTCGCCGCATTTGGAGAACGTGCGGGAACGCCTGCGTCTCGACGGGCATTCGATCACCAGCGCCGAGCTGGCCCGCCGCCTCGAGCGCGTGGTCGAGGTCGCGGCTGGCACCCTCGGTGAGCTCCCAACCTACTTCGAGGCGCTGACCGCAGTAGCCTTCGACTGGTTCGCCGACGAAGTCGACATCGCGGTCATGGAGGTCGGCCTCGGAGGTCGGCTCGACGCCACGAACTTGGGGGAGCCGATCGCGGCCCTCGTTACCGAGATCGGGATCGACCATGTCGACTACCTGGGAGGGACGGAGGAAGCGATTGCTCTGGAGAAGGCCGGCGTGATGCGTGCCGGCCGGCCGGCTCTGGTAGCGGTGAGCTCAGATGCCGCGCGGCAACGGCTCAGAACCAGGGCCGCGGAGATCGGGGCGCTCTGGTTCGACGTCAACGCTGAAGTCGAGGCCACTACTGGGATCTCCGGCCAGATCGAGCTCGAGACGCCGCAGGCGGTCTATCGGTTGGATTCGAGTCTCATCGGTGCTCACCAGCGGCGCAATCTCGCCCTCGCAGTTCGCGCCGCCGAGGTTCTGGCGCTCGACGGCTGGAGTCGCATCTCCGCGGCAGCCATCGTCGAGGGCGTTCGGCGCTGCCGCTGGCCCGGGCGCCTCGAAGCGGTCGCCCTCCCTGGCGGTCGGCAGGTGCTTCTCGACGCGGCCCACAACGCCCAGGGTGCGGTCGCACTCGGTGAGTACCTGGCGCAGACCGGGGGCGAGAACTGCCTGCTCTTCGGAGCGCTTGGAGACAAGGACGCCGGCGCTGTGCTGCCGCCGCTGGCGGCGCTAGCTTCGCAGGTAATTCTGACGGCTCCGGATAGTCCGCGCGCGACGCGACCGGACACTCTCACCGCCTTGGTGATCGGTTGCCCGGTCGCGGTCTACGACGATGTCGGCGCGGCGCTGGAGGCCGCGTTGGCGGCCCCGGAGGGCCGCCTCGTCGTCTGCGGGTCGATCTACCTCGTCGGCGACGTGCGTCGCCGCTTGCGTCGCCGCTTCGGGCGGCCGCCGGCCGCGGTCGACGTCGACCAGGTCGCCGCAGCAACACCGGGTTGAGAAATGCAGGCTAACTGTCACGGCCTCGGCGCTGGTAACGCGGCCCACGAGGGTTCCTCGGCAAAGCGCCTAGGCGTAGAGCGGGAACTCGGCGCAGAGCGCCCGAACGTCAACACGGATGGCGGCTAGAACCGACTCGTTCTGCGGTGCTGCCAGGACTCTCTCGATGAGCTTGGCGATGCGCCCCATCTCGGGCTTGCGCATGCCGCGAGTCGTGACTGCCGGTGTTCCGATGCGGATTCCGGAGGCGACCATCGGTGGATGCGGGTCGTAGGGGATGGTGTTCTTGTTGGCCGTGATCAGGGCCTGCTCCAGGGCTTGCTCCGCCAGCTGACCCGTATGCCCCGAGGCCGCGACGTCGATCGTCAGCACGTGGTTGTCGGTGCCGCCGGAGACGATGCGGAAGCCGTAGTCGGCCAATGACGCGGCGAGGCGATCGGCGTTGGCCACGACCTGCCGCTGGTAGTCTCTGAAGGCGTCGGACGCCGCGTCTCTGAGCGCGACGGCCTTGGCGGCGACGATGTGCATCAGTGGGCCGCCCTGAATGCCCGGGAAGACCGCGCGATTGATCGCCTTGGCGTGCTCCTTGGTGCACAGGATCAACCCGCCGCGTGGGCCGCGCAGTGTCTTGTGCGTGGTCGTCGTCACGAAGTGGCAGTGGGGCACCGGTGAGGGATGCTCGCCGGCGGCCACGAGACCGGCGATGTGCGCCATGTCAGCCATCAACAGAGCCCCGCTGGCGTCGGCGATTTGGCGGAAACGCTCGAAGTCGATCGTGCGGCTGTAGGCGCTGGCGCCACAGACTATCAGGCGCGGCCGGTGCTCTTCGGCGATGCGAGCCACTTCGTCATAGTCGATGGTCTCCGACTCTCGATCGACGCCATAGGCGACGATCTTGAAGTCCCGACCCGAATAGGAGAGGGGATGGCCGTGGGTCAAGTGCCCACCCGAAGCCAGATCCATGCCCATCAAAGTGGCGCCGGGCTCGAGCACGCTGAAATAGACGGCCATGTTTGCCTGCGATCCGCTGTGCGGCTGGACATTGGCGTGCTCGGCGCCGAAGAGCTCCTTGGCTCGCTGAATAGCCAGCCTCTCGACGACGTAGACGTGCTCGCAGCCGCCGTAGTAGCGGCGCCCTGGGTAGCCCTCGGCGTACTTGTTGGTCAGCACGCTGCCGGCTGCCTCGAGGACAGGGCGCCCGACGAAGTTCTCGGACGCGATCAGCTCCAGCCCGTCTTCCTGCCTAGCAAGCTCGTCCTCGATCGCGCGGGCGATCTTGGGGTCCGCCGCTTTCAGTGGCCGCTGCTCGAGCATGGCTAGAGGAACCGGCTCTTCGGCAACCTTGGTTCGACCGTGTCGCTGAGTCTCGGCACGACGGTCTAGTCGGCGCTGTCGTCGGCCTTCTTGACCGCTTTCTTGGCAGTTTTCTTGGCGGTTTTCTTGGTGGTTTTCTTGGCAGTTTTCTTGGTGGTTTTCTTGGCAGTTTTCTTGGCGGTTTTCTTGGCGGCGGTCTTCTTTGTCGTTTTCTTGGCGGTTTTCTTGGCAGCGATCTTCTTTGCCGCTTTCTTGGCGGTTTTCTTGGCAGCCGTCTTCCTTGCCGGCCGCTTGGTGCCAGCTATTGCCTTGGCAGCCTCGCGGCGACGCTGCTTCAGTCGTTTCAGCCTTCTCTGGCGCCGCCGCCTTAGCTCCCGGTCTTTTTCGCGCATCGGATCAGCCCCCTGGTAAACCTCGAATGACTCGCGAGCTTGCATCGGCCACCGGGGGAGTGTCAAGGAGTGCCTTCACCGGCTGATTCTGCTCACTGCGAGATAGGATGACGCGGGGCCCGCCTTCGGGCACCAGCCGGAGTGATGAGATCCTCTGACGACGACCAACCGACTGCTGCGCGCGGGATCGAGCTAGCCGGCCTGGCAGCTGTCGCTGCCCTCTTCCTGGCCCTCTTTCGCCAGTGGAACCTCCAGGTCGACGACGCCTTCATCTCCTTCCGCTACGCCGAGAACTGGAGCGGCGGTCGGGGACTGGTCTACAACCCGGGCGAGGTGGTAGAGGGTTTTTCGAACCCGCTGTGGGTGGCGCTCCTCGCCACGGGGAAGCTTGTCGGCCTACCCGTCGAGCTCGCCGCCACTCTGCTGGGCCTGGCCGCTGGACTCGCATCGCTGGGGTTGGTCTACGCCGGCTGCCGCCGCTGGCTCGGCACTGGCGCTCTCGCTGCCCTCGGGGCAACGCTCTCGCTGGCAGCCAGCGTCAGCTGGACCTTCTGGGCCAACTCGGGTCTCGAGACGCCGCTCTTTGGCCTGCTAGTGACCGCTACCTGGCTCGTGTTCTGGGGGCCGGCGGCGACGTCCAATCGAGGTGCTATCCAACTCGGCATTCTCGCCGCAATGCTCGCCCTGACGCGCCCGGAGGGCATCGCAGTGGCGGCGGCGTTACCGTTCGCTCTCGCCTGGCTGCGGCGGCCACCACCGGCGGTCGTGCTGCGTTGCGTGGCGGTAGGGTGGGGCCTGCTTCTGGTACTGCTGGCAGTGCGGCTGTGGTACTACGGAGCGGCGCTGCCCAACCCCTACTACGCCAAGGTCGAGCTCACACTGTCTTCCATGGCTCGCGGTTTCGAGTACTGCTGGCGTTGGGGGCTGGCCGAGGGGGTCTTGTTGCTGGCGCCGCTCTGGTTGCTCGCCCCGGCCAAGAGTCGTCGCTTGGCGAGCCTGTTGGCGGTTCTGGCCGGCTATCTCGTGTTTGTCGTGTGGGCCGGTGGCGACGGCCTCTACCGCTATCGCTTCGGCGCCCATGTGCTGCCCCTCATGGCCCTCGCCCTCGGTGCCGGCCTCGAGCGAGCGATGGCGCACTCTCGCGCCGGGGCGCTCGCCGCCGTCGCTCTCTTGCTCGCGGCCCTGTCCTGGCCTTGGTTGGCGGCGCGCGGCGACTTCTTCGCCGGCCGGTCGCTGGCGCACTGGCAGCGCAACGAGGAGCGCTGGTCGCTGATCGGCCGCGCGCTGGCGAGCACGACCCCGCCCGACTTGACACTTGCGACCAACGTGGCGGGACGGCTGCCGTTCTACTCCCGCCGCCCGAACCTCGACCTGCTCGGCCTGACCGATTCGGTCATCGCGCGCACCCCGGTGACTCGGTTCGGCTCGGGCTACGCCGGTCACGAGAAGGCCAATCCCGGCTACGTGCTGGAGCGAGCGCCAGACCTGATCTATTTCTCGGTGCTCGACGGACTGCCACCTGATCGCTTCACCCGGCTCGACGACCTTGCCCGGCACCTGGATGATTCGCCGCTCTATCGTTACGGCTCGCTGCTGGCAGCTCCGGAATTTCGCGCGCGTTACCGGCCCGCTTTCCTCGACGTCGGCCTGCCCGACCGTGCCAACGTCCTCGTTCGCGTCGACGGTGCGGCGCGGCGGATGCACCTCGAGTCACTGGCCGTGGCCGAGTGGCACCGCTACTGATGGATTGGCTCGATCTCGGCCCGCAGCCTGGCCAGCCAGTCCGCTACGGCAAAGCGGGCTTTGCCGCACCCGAGCGTCAGATCGGCAGGTTGCCGTGCTTTTTAGCCGGGATGGCCTGGCGCTTGCCGGCGAGCTGACGCAGGGCTCTGATGAGATGGCCGCGGGTGGTGCGGGGCTCGATGACGGCGTCGACAAAACCGCGTTCGGCCGCTATGTAGGGATTGGAGAAGCGCTCGCGGTATTCCGCGACCTTGGCCGCGCGCACGGCGCTAGCTTCTTCGCCGGCCGCTGCGAGTTCGCGGCGGTAGAGGATATTGACCGCGCCTTCGGGGCCCATGACGGCGATCTCCGCCGCTGGATAGGCGAGGTTGACGTCAGTTCGCAGGTGCTTGGACGACATGACGCAGTAGGCGCCGCCATAGGCCTTGCGGGTGATGACCGTGAGTTTCGGGACCGTGGCCTCGGCGTAGGCGTAGAGCAGCTTGGCGCCGTGCTTGATGATGCCGCCGAACTCCTGCTGCGTGCCAGGCAGGAAACCGGGTACGTCCTCGAAAGTGACGAGCGCAATATTGAAGGCGTCGCAGAAGCGCACGAAGCGAGCTGCCTTGAGAGAGGCGTCGATGTCGAGGACGCCGGCCAGGTAGGCCGGCTGGTTGGCGACCACGCCGACGCTCTGGTTGCCGAGGCGAGCGAAGCCGACGACGATGTTGCGAGCGTAGTTTGAATGTACCTCGAAAAACGTGGCGTCGTCGACGATGGCGGCGATCAATTGTTTCATGTCGTACGGTCGGTTGGGGTCGGCCGGCACCATGGAGTCGAGCTCCGGCGCCTCACGGTCTGGCGGATCCTCACTTCTGCCCGGCGGGGCTTCGTCGAGGTTGTTGCTCGGCAGATAGGAGAGCAGCTGCCGGATCGCCAGCAGGCAGGCGGCGTCGTTGGCGCGCGTGAAGTGGCACACGCCGCTCTTGGCGCTGTGGGTGGCGGCGCCGCCGAGCTCTTCCTTGGTCACTTCTTCGTGGGTCACGGTCTTGATGACGTCGGGTCCGGTGACGAACATGTAACTCGTGTTTTCGACCATGAAGATGAAGTCGGTGATCGCCGGCGAGTAGACCGCGCCGCCGGCGCACGGGCCCATGATGGCGCTGATCTGGGGCACCACTCCCGAAGCGAGGGTGTTGCGCAGGAAGATGTCCGCATAACCGCCGAGCGAGGCGACGCCCTCCTGGATTCGCGCGCCGCCGGAGTCGTTGAGACCGATGAGAGGGGCTCCGTTTTCGACCGCGAGATCCATCACCTTGCAGATCTTGCTCGCGTTGGTCTCGGACAGTGAGCCGCCGAAGACGGTGAAGTCCTGGGCGAAGACATAGACGATCCGGTTGTCGATCGTGCCGTAACCGCAGACCACGCCGTCCCCTGGCACGATTTTCTGTTCCATGCCGAAATCGCGGCAGCGGTGGGTTACCAGAGCGTCGATCTCGACGAAAGACTCCGGATCCAGCAGTAGGTCGACTCGCTCATGCGCGGTCAACTTGCCGCTCGAATGCTGGCGTTCGATGCGCTCGGTGCCGCCGCCGAGGCGCGCGGCGTCGAGGCGTTTCTCTAACTCTTCCAAGCTGGATGGGTCCTTGTCGGCCATTTCTCCACTCATCGGATTGTCGCGGGGCGCGCAAGGAGGCGCGTTGCGTTGATGGTGGCACATCATATGAGACAAACTCCAGGCGACTCCGGCCGTTTGATGGAGGGGCCGATGCCCGGCGGCGGCCCCCGATCGCCACCCTCGCTCATGCCACTCACCAACCTAGAGACACGAGGAATCGCGCGCTGTCTCGCTCAGATCGCCGAACGCCCACAAGATCACGTCGATGCCTTCTTCGAGGTGGAAGCACAGTACCGCCTCTCCGGCTCGCAAGGCCAGCTGAGCATCGAAAGCCGGCTAGAGCGCGGGCTGGCGGTCCGGCTGTTGCGCGAGCGGCACAGTTGGCTGGCTTCGAGCGACGAGATCTCCCCGGACCTCTTCGCCCAAGCCGTGGCCCGCGTCGCTCGGGCGCGACCGAGCGCCGTCGCGCCGCCGCCGAGAACGCTGGCGGCCGGCGAGGTCACCCCCGGCGATCACGACCGTCTGCGCTGGTTCGTGAATGCAGTGGAGAGCTCCATCCAGCGCCGGCACGCCGCGTTCCCCATCGACTGGGATCTTTGCTCGCACGACCGCTGGAGCCGGGTGATTGGCGCCATGCTGTCGCCCACTCAGCAGGACGAGAGCTTCTTCAGCCTGGCCGTCCGAACCCCTTGGGCGAGGTGGGGCACACTCTTGCTCGATCTCGACGCGGCCAGCGTCGAAGCGGTGGCGGCCTCGTTGACCTCCCTCTTTCGGGCGCAAAGGGCGCCGGCGAGCCCGTCGGGCCGCGCCCGGTTGGTGCTCGGACCTGACGCCGCCGCGGTCCTGCTCCACGAAGCCGTAGCTCACGCCCTGGAGACAGATACTCTGGCGCTGACCGGCGACCCGGCCGCGGCGATCGGCGTCGAGCTCGGGGCGGAGGTCCTGAGCGTGGTCGACAACCCGGCCGGTGCCGTCGAACGGGTGAGCCGCACGGTGGATGACGAGGGCATGCCCGTCGTGAGTCGCTGGTTGCTGCGGGCCGGCGTCGTCGAACAACCACTGGCCGATCTCTTCATGGGCGCCGCCTCGGAGCGATTGACTCCGGGTGCGGCGCGCCGCGGCAACCGTCACCTGGCGCCCGTACCTCGCTCGACTCATCTCGAGCTACTCCCCGGAGAAGTCGATCGGGAGGCCTTGCTGGCAGAGTGCGGCGACGGTCTCTATGTGCCGGAACTCTCGTGCGGCAGCCTAGACCCGCTGTCCGGTGAGCTGCGGCTCGATTTCCCCTACGCGCGGCTCGTCGCGGGCGGTCACGCGGGCGGCCTGAGCGGTCCGGGGCGGATCCAAGGCCCGCTCCTCGAGATGCTCGGTGCCGTCGCCAGGGTGGCCGACGACGTGGCTCCAGCGGGCGCAGGTTGGTGTGCCAAGGGCGGGCATCGGCTGGCGGTCTGGGCGAGCGCCCCATCCCTTCTGCTAACGAACGCTCGGGTGTTAGCGTGAGCGCGGCCAAGCTGGCCCGGGCGTTGGTGGACCGCCTGAGCAGCCGGGGTTACGGTGCGGCCGAAGTGCTGACCAAGCAGGGGCGGACCCGGCGTAGTGAGCTCAGTGCGCAAGGACCGGTCTCGGTGCTTACCGTCGAGAGCGGCTGGGCCGTGCGCGCCGGTGGCAGTGATGGATCTTTCTTTTGCTGCGGCACTGGCGCGCCGCCGGCTGGGGGGTCCTGGCCCGAGCCCACCGGCGTGCCTCTCCGGTTGCCGGAGCCCAAGGACGGGCCACAGGGAGGGGGAGGGAGCGAAGGCGACGTGGCCCTGATGGTCG
>JAPUJD010000293.1 GCA_027296385.1 Acidobacteriota bacterium
GCTGGTACCTCTCCCAGGCCAAGCGCTGCTGGCTACGCACATCCTCGAGCGCCGCCGCTTCGAGCTCTTCGATCTCGGACTCGGTGGCGACGCCCTCCTCCTGCATCCAGACGCGCATCTGCACCAGACAATCGAACTCGCCCTCCCAGGCCAGGCGCTCGGAGCTCTTGTAGCGCTCGTGGCTGCCCGATGTCGAGTGCCCCTGCGGCTGCGTCATCTCGATCACATGAACGATGGCCGGCACATGTGAGCGCCGCACCGATTCCGCCGCCCGGGCGTAGATCGCGCACAGCGCAGGATAGTCCCAACCCCGGACGCGATGCATGTCGTAGCCGCCCTCCTCGCCCGGCCGACGGGCGAAGCCGCTGAGGATGGCCGAGAGGTCGCCTTTGGTCACCTGGAGCTCATTCGGCACCGAGATGCCGTAATCGTCGTCCCAGATCGACAGCAGCATCGGAGCCTGCAACACGCCGACGGCGTTGATCGCCTCCCAGAACAGACCCTCGGCACAGCTGGCGTTGCCGATGGTGCCCCAAGCGATCTCGTTGCCATGATCTGAAAAACGAGCGGCGTCGGGCAGCCCTTCGAGCGCCCGGTAGAGCTTCGAGGCCTGAGCCAATCCCACGAGTCGTGGCATCTGCGAGCCGGTGGGTGAAAGGTCTGCCGACGAGTTGAAGAGCTGCGAGAGGTTGCGCCAGGAGCCGTCGGCTTCGAGAAATCGCGTCGCGAAGTGAGCCGTCATCTGCCGCCCGGCCGAGGCGGTCTCGTGCAGCGGATTGGGGTCCGCGTAGAGCTGACTGAAGAACTCCGCCATGCTCGACAGCCCGAGCGCGAACATCAGGGTCTGGTCGCGGTAGTAACCCGCGCGCACGTCGCCGGCGCGAAAGGCCCGAGCGAGGGCCACCTGGGCAACCTCCTTGCCATCACCGAAGATCCCGAACTTGGCCTTGCCGGTCAAAACCTCGCGGCGACCGAGGAGACTGACCTGGCGGCTCTCGTAGGCCAGCCGGTAGTCGCGGAGGATGCTTTTCTTGGTCAGCCCCACCGATTCGTCGGGCTGGGTCGTGGTCTGTGTCGTCATCGGTCTCGATACCGGTTCGGTCAGGAGTCACCGCGCGCTCGGCGCCTCACCTCCGGAGCAAAGCTGGAAGGCTCTCGGGGACCTGCACTCGGGCCGCATGGCCGGAGGCAACGGCGCCATTATACCGAGGGCGCCCCCGCCTCGGCAGCGACGGCCCGCAGGTACGATTCAGTCAGGCGACGCAGCCCGTCGAGGCTGTAGCCACCTTCGAGCAGGGTCAGGATCCTGCCTTCGCAGATCTCCGCGGCGAACCGGCCGAGCTCCGCTCCGAGCCAGGTGAAGACAGCCTCGGTGAGCCGCCAGCCGCCTATGGGATCGTCGACCCAACCGTCGAAACCGGCCGAGACGAGAATGATCTCGGGCGCGAAGGCGCGCAGATCCGGCAGTACCGTCGTCTCCAGCGCGGCGCGAAGAGCCTCGTCGTCGGTACCCGCCGGCAGGGGTACATTCAAGGTCATGCCCTCGCCGGATCCACAGCCGCGCTCTTCTGCCGCACCGGTTCCCGGATAGAACGGGTACTGGTGCACGCTGGCGAAGAACACGTCCCCTCGCTCCTCGAGTAGCTGCTGCGTGCCGTTGCCGTGGTGCACGTCGAAGTCGAAGACCGCCACTCGCTGGCAGCCGTGTACCCGGATCAGATGATCGGCGGCAAGGGCGACGTTGCCGAAGAAGCAAAAGCCCATGGCAAGGCCGCTCTCGGCGTGATGACCGGGCGGCCGCACAGCGGCGAAGCTCTGCCGGCCCGGACCGCCGGCTACCCAGTCGGCCGCCGCGAGCGAGCAATCGACCGCCGCCCAGGCGGCCGTCCAGGTCCCTGGAGACAAAGGATTGTCGGCCGAATCGAGCAAGCCGTCGCCGCGCTCCATGGCGCGCTCGAAGCGGGCCACATAGCTGCCCGCGTGCAGAGTCTGTACGGCCTCGGCGGATTGCCCATGGGAGCCGACCTCGCAAGACTCCCACCCCGCCGCGCGCGCTCCCTCGAGCACCGCCTCGAGCCGCGCCGGGCGCTCCGGAAAGCCCGGTGGAGCGTGCTGCTGACACCGCTCGCTGGTGAAGACGCGGCCCATCGGCGATCTACCGGTTAGTGTCTCACTAACCGCCGGCAGCAATCTCGCGCAGCAGCGCGATGTTGGTCTTGTGGCCGGTCAAGCGTGCGGTGACGCGACCGCGGATCGGGTAGCCCAGAAGATAGAGATCGCCGATGATGTCGAGCACTTTGTGGCGCGCGAACTCATCATCGAATCGCAGCTCGGTGTTGATGATGTCGTCGTCGCCGACCAGGATGCAGTTGTCGAGGCGGCCTCCCGTGGCCAGGCCGAGCTCGCTCATCATCGAGAGATCGCGCACGAACCCGAAGGTCCGCGCCGGGGCGATCTCGCGACGATAGTCTTCATAGCTCGACAAGACGAAATCGCAGACCTGATCGCCGATCGGCGGCGGGTAGCTCAACTCGTAGCGGGCCGAGAATCGATCTGCCGGCTCGATGGTCAGCCGCTTCCCGCCCTCACCCTCGACCTCGTACACCCTATCGATGACGAGCTCGCGACATGGCCCGGCCTGATCGATCACGCCCGCGTCGTCCAGCGCCTCACAGAACTCGAGCGCCGAGCCGTCGAGCACTGGAATCTCACCGTGGACTTTGATCAGGAGATTGGTCACGCCCCGGGCCCGTAGGGCCGAGAGCAGATGCTCCACCGTCTTGATGCTGTGGCCGCCGCGCGACAGCGTCGTCGCATAGTCGGTCTCGGCGACCGAGCCGATATGGGCCGGCAGATACGTGTTGGTGGGCAAGCTGACGAAGTGTATGCCGCTGTCGACCGGCAGCGGCTGCAGTGTCATGCCGGTGCGATTGCCAGAGTGAAGGCCGAGCCCGTAGAGCACCGTGCCGGCGGCCAGGGTCCGCTGGGGCTCGTCCGTCTCCTCGAGGATCGAGAGAGGCGGCGGCGGAGCCAGCTCAGGCACCGCCTCGAGCTTCGTCGCCGTGCGCGTCAGCGACTCCAGCAGGCTGCTGTCCTGGTACACCGACTCGCGATAACTCAGCGCCCCCAGGACGGCTTCCACGGCGTCGTTGTAGGACAGCGGCTTTTCGATGTAGTCGAAAGCTCCCATCTTGATGGCCTTGACCGCCGTCGAGGCGGTGCCGTGGCCCGACATCATGATCACCGCCGCAGCAGGATCGAGCTCGCGCAGCGCTTGCAACGTCTCCAGCCCATCGCGATCCGGCAGCCAGATGTCGAGGAAGACCACGTCCGGGCGGCGTTCGCGATACAGCTCCACGGCGGCCTCGCCGCTGCCGGTCGTCAACGTGATATAGCCCTCGTCCGACAGAACGCCGGAGAGAGTCGTCTGGATCCCCAGCTCGTCGTCAACAATCAGTACGGTCGTCGGCATGGTCTCCCTCGCGAGTTTATCGATCGGCGGACGACGACACGAGCCGATCCTCAAAGTACCACGCCGCGCACTGGCCCGAAACGCCCCAGCGAGCGCTCAACCGAGAACCGGCCCAGCTTCGCGATGCCGGGCGAATACGGCGCTCGGCAGCTCTTCCACGGCGTACTGCGGAAGATCTTCCAGCAGGGACGTGATCCGCCCGTGCGAGTGCTCCAGGGTCTCCTGGGCCAACCGACCGTCACGCCACGCAGCAGCCAGGCCACCGGCGAGCGCGAGAGCCTGACCGGTGTCGGCCAGATGGGCGCAGATCACGATCAGATCGCATCCCGCACCGACGGCGCGCGCCGCCGTCAGCGGCCGGGAGAACAGCTCGGCCACGGCCTGCATGCCCACGTCGTCGCTCACCACTACGCCGTCATAGCCAAGCTCCTCACGCAAGACGCCCCGCAGCAGCCTCTCCGACAGCGTCGCCGGCACTCCGGGGTCGATCTGCGGAAACACGATGTGTGCCGTCATCACCAGGCGGACGCCGCGTTCGATCAGAGCCGCAAAAGGCCGCAGCTCGCGCTCTCTCAGGACGGCTAGCGGCACATCCAATACCGGCAGCTCCAGGTGTGAGTCGCTCTGAGTGGCCCCGTGTCCGGGGAAGTGCTTGGCGCAGCCCATGACGCCGGCACCCTCCAGGCCCTCCAGGAACTCACACGCCGCACCCTCGACCGCCGTGGGCGTCGTGCCGAGCGCGCGCTCGCCGATGACTGGATTGTCCGGGTTCAGGTGGATGTCGGCGACCGGCGCGAAATTCACGTTGACGCCCAGCGACCTCAGCTCGTACCCCATGGCCCGCCCAACGGCAAACGCCTGATCGGACCACGCGGCCGCGGTGGCGAACCGCGTCACCGGCTCGGGGGTTCGAAGCACCTGACCGCCCTCATGGTCGATGGAGACCAGAATCCGCTCTCGCTCGATGCACTGGCGAGCATCCGCGAGCTGACACGCGTGGAGCGCCAGCCACTCCTCATAGGGCAGATCGTGAGCGAAGTTCTCGCGAAAGAGCACGATCCCGGCCGGCCGCAAACGACTGAGCAGGCGCTTGTCGTGGTCGGTCAGCACCGGCGACTTCTGCAGACCGACGATGAAGTGATGTCCGAAAGAGGCGGGATCGTCCGTGGGGTCGAAACGACGCCTCATAGGTACCCGAGAGCTCTCAGCTCCTCGATAGCCTCGCTCGACAGCACGACACTCGCCGCGTTGGCCGGAGCCCTTCCGCAGTGCCCCGACGGTAGGTTCGTCTCCCAGATCACCGAGGGCTCAGTGTTGCTGGCAAGGCGCGACGACGAAGGACTAGC
>JAPUJD010000294.1 GCA_027296385.1 Acidobacteriota bacterium
TTTGCGTCCCATGCTCTGGTGGACGGAAACCGTCTGCTGAATCTCCCAGTATTTGCGTGGCACTTCAGCTGGGCACTTCAGCTGGGGGCACTTCAGCTGGCTGCACTTCAGCTGGCACTTCACCCGGGGGACGGACGACTCGAAACAGCGGGCTGCCGGAGGGCAGCCCCAAGAACACAGCGAAATGAGTATCCTGTCAGCGCAGAATGACCTCCACTATCGAGATCCCCGTCTGGCTGGCGGTCGTCGCCGGGCTGTTGGCGCTGTGGGCGGCTTTGGGCCGGCTGCTGGTGCCCAGCGTGCGCTGGCTCATCCGCCGCCGCATCGAGCGTGCGCTGGAGGAGGTCAACCCGAGCCTCCAGATCCGCTTGCAGCCGTTCAAGTTCACCCAGCGCAAGACGCTGATCGATCGCCTGGTCTACGATCGCGACGTGATGGAGACCGCCGACCGCCTGGCGGGTGAGTGGGAGATGCCGCGCGACGTCGTGCAGGCCAAGGTCGCGCGTTACGCCAAGGAGATCGTGCCCTCCTTCAACGCGTGGGCCTACTTCAGGTGGGGCTATTCTATCGCTCGCTGGATTGCCCGCACCCTTTACCGCGTGCGGCTGGGCTCGATCGACGAGGCGGCCTTGAGGTCGATTCCGGCCAATGCCTCGGTGGTGTTCGTGATGAACCACCGGTCGAACATGGACTACATCCTGGTCTCCTACCTGGCGATGGAGCGCACGGCGCTGTCCTACGCGGTGGGGGAGTGGGCACGCATCTGGCCGCTCGAACAACTCATCCGCTCGATGGGCGCCTACTTCGTGCGCCGCAAGTCGCGCAACCCGCTGTACCGCAAGGTCCTGTCGCGTTACGTTCACTTGGCGACGCGCGAAGGCGTCACCCAGGCGATCTATCCGGAAGGCGGGCTGTCGCGCGACGGTAGTCTGGGGGCGCCCCGGCTCGGTCTGCTCGACTACATGCTGCGCGGCTTCGACCCCGACGACGACGCCGACGTCGTCTTCGTCCCGGTCGGCATCAACTACGACCGGGTGCTCGAGGATCGTACCCTGCTGCTCGAGACCGACCCCGAAGCGGTGGGCAAGAAGGGTCTGGCGGCGGTCTGGGCCACGATCGCCTTCTGGTCGCGCCAAGTCTGGCTGCGGCTGCGTGGCGACTGGTACCGCTTCGGCTACGCCTGCGTCAACTTCGGTGGCCCGTTGTCGGCGAGCGACTTCTTCCATTCCCGCAACGAGGACCCGCGGCGTCTGGGGCGCGAGGAGCGCTTCGCGTCCGTCGGCGTGCTAGCTGAGGACCTGATGGGACGAGTGGCCGAAATCATCCCTGTGCTACCCGTCTCCCTAGTGGCCACGGTACTGCTGGCGGATCCCGAGCGCACCTGGAGCCAGCTCGAGCTCGAGGTGGCGGTACAGAGGCAGCTCGAGCTGAGAGAGGCTGCCGGCGAGCCGGTCTACGTGCCGCGGAAGGATCGCGCCTACGCGGTCGAGGTAGGGATACGGATGCTGGCGCTACGGCACGTGCTGGACCTGCGGGACGGTCTGTATCGGGTGCGGCAGGAGGATCTGGGGCTCCTGGCCTACTACGCCAATGCCATCAGCGGGAAAACTGGGGACAGGATACTCATAGGGAGAACACCGTCGCGCGTGAGAGCTTGATGTCGTGCTGCCGCCGAGCAGCCCGGGTCGTCGTCCCGGCAGGGACGCTGGTCGGGGGCGAGTAGCGTGGTCCGTCGCGGCGGGCAGATCCTGGTCTGCCTCTTGGTGCTGCTGCTGGCGCTCGGTGGCTGGGCCTGGTTCCAGGCTCGGGCGTCGCTACCGCGGACCACCGGCACCCTGGAGCTGACGGGTCTCGCGGCGCCGGTGACCGTCGCCCGCGACGGGCTCGGTATCCCGGTCATCAGCGCCGCCGACCTCGAAGACGCGCTGCGCGCCCATGGATTCGTGCATGCACAGGACCGCTACTTCCAGATGGACCTGACCCGCCGGGCGACGGCGGGCGAGCTCGCGGCACTCTTCGGCGAGGTCGCGATCGAGAGCGACGAGCGGTTGCGCCGGCGGCAGCGTCGGCGCGCGGCGAGCAGTCTCCTGGCGACGATGGGCGACGACGCGCGGCACTTGATCGAGGTCTACGCCGCCGGCGTCAACGCCGGTCTCGAGAGCCTGGGCGCGGCGCCGCCAGAGTACCTGCTGCTGCGAACCGAGCCCGAGCCCTGGCTGGCGCAGGACACGCTGCTGGTCGTGCTCAACTTCTTCGACACCCTGTCGTTCAACCACCGGATGGAGAAGCCGCTCGGCGTGATGGCGGGCACGATGCCGGCCGAGCTGGTGGAGTTCCTGACCCCATCGACCAGCCGCTTCGACGCACCGCTCGTAGAGAGCGAGGAGGGCGGATACTTCTCGCTGGTGATCCCTGGGCCCGAGGTTGTCGACTTGCGGATGACCGAGCCCGTGGCGCTCGAGCGCGACTTCGTGCGGCCGATGGGCATGGCGCTGGGCTCCAACAACTGGGCCGTTGCCTCGAGTGAGACCGCCGCCGGGACCGCCATCCTCGCCAGCGACCCCCATCTCGCCCTGCGGGTGCCGCACGTCTGGCACCGCGTGCAGTTCGAGATCGCCGGCCGTCGCATCGTCGGCGTCGGGGCTCCTGGCCTGCCGGGAGTCATCATCGGCTCCAACGGCGATGTGGCCTGGGGCGCCACCAACAGCTTCGCGGATCAGACCGATCTGATCGTGGTCGAAGTCGATCCGGCCGATGCCGGGCGCTATCTGACGGTCGACGGCTGGGAGCCGTTCACGGTCCACTCCGAGACCCTCGCCGTCAGAGGCGGTGACGAGGTCACCTTCGACATGCGGTGGACCCGCTGGGGACCCGTGAGCGACGAAGACTGGCTCGGTCGGCCGCTGGTGGTGAAGAGCCCGGTGCACGCCGAGGGCGGGGTGAACTTCGATCTTCTGGAGCTGATGTCGGCGGATTCGATGACGGCGGCCATCGCTGCCATCGACCGCTGGCGGGGGGCGTCCCAGAACTGGCTCGTCGCTGCTGCCGACGGGCGGATCGCCTGGGTGGTGAACGGGCCGATACCCCAGCGCACCGGATTCAACGGCAAGCTGCCCCAGTCGTGGGCCTCGGGCGAGCTCGGCTGGCGGGGCGAGAGGCCGCCTCCGCGCTGGCTCGACCCGGCGAGCGGCCGTCTGCACACGGCGAACGGGCGGACCGTGCCGCACACCGCCGAGCCGCTGACCCACGTCTGGATGCACTCGGGCCGCTCGAATCGCATCCACGAGTTGCTCGCCGCCGGGGAAGCCTGGGACGAGGCCGGGCTGAGAGAGATCCAGCTCGACACCAGGAGCGTTTACCACGGCTTTGCGGTCGACGTCGTGCTGGAGGCCCTCGATCCCGCCGAGACGGATCCGACCCTGCGCCGCTTCCGGGCGCTGGCCGACGAGTGGGACGGTACCGCAGGGATCGATCAGGCCGGCTTCGTCGTCGTGGCACGAACGGCCGAGGCCCTGGTCGAAGGCGTGCTCGAGCCGTTGCTGGCCCCGGCCGCCGCGGCGGACGAGGATTTCGTCTACAACTGGGCGCTGGCCGACGAGCCGGTACGCCTCCTGCTCGAAAGGCGCCCGGCCCACCTGGTGCCGCCGCCGCACGAGGACTGGCAGGCGTTCCTGCGCTCGACCGTCGAGGCCGTGGCGATCGAGCTCGCGGCGCTGCCCGGCGGCCTCGAGCGCACGTGGGGCGAAGCCCGGCCGGTCACCGTCCGTCACTCGCTGGGCCGGCTGCCCCTTCTCGGCCGCTACCTGAACATGGAGTCGCTGCCGCTACCCGGCTGGGCCGGTACCGTGCGCGCCCAGACCGCGAGCTACGGCGCCTCCATGCGCATGGTCGTCAGCCCCGGCCGCGAAGAAACCGGCCTGCTCCACATGCCGACCGGCCAGAGCGGTCACTTCATGTCGCCCCACTACGCCGACCAGCACCACGCCTGG
>JAPUJD010000295.1 GCA_027296385.1 Acidobacteriota bacterium
GCCGGCAAACGGCGTGTTGCTGGACTTGCTGCGGAAGTCTTTCGGCTGCACGGTGAGCTCGGCCGCGGGATCGAAGAGCGTCACGTCGGCTGGCGAGCCGACCGCCAACGTGCCGCCGGGCACGCCCAGCAGGCGAGCCGGGCCGCTCGAGAAAAGCTCGACCAGGCGTGAAAGATCGATGATTCCCGTCCTGACCAGCCGGTCATAGCACAGGCTGAGGTTGGTCTCCAGGCCGACGATCCCGAACGGTGCCAGCGAGAACTCGACGTCCTTCTCGTCGGCATGATGCGGCGCGTGGTCGCTGGCGATGGCATCGATCGTGCCGTCGATCAGACCCGCGATCAGGGCCTCTCGGTCACTCTCCGAGCGCAGCGGCGGGTTCATCTTGGTGTCGGGCGAGAAACCCGACCGAGCCACCAGCTCGTCGGTCAGGAGCAGATGGTGCGGAGTCGCTTCACAGCTCACCGAGAGTCCCCGCTCCTTGGCCTGGCGTACCAGACCGAGAGCCCGTGCGGTCGACAAGTGGGCCACGTGATAGCGCCCGCCACTGTCCTCGGTCAGCAGGATGTCCCGCGCCACGACGATGTCCTCGGCCGCCCCGGGCCAGCCGGGAAGACCCAGCCGCGTCGACCACTCCCCTTCGTGCATCACACCGCCGGCGGTCAGCTCCATGTCCTGGGCGTGCTGAATGACCGGGATGTCGAAATGCTGTGCATACTCGAGCACTCGACGCATCAAGGCCGGATTGTGCACTGGATGCCCATCGTCGGAGACGGCGACGACCCCGCCCGCCACCATGTCGGCGATCTCGGCCAGCTCCTCGCCCAGCTGCCCCTTGCTCACCGCGCCGATCGGATAGACCCGCGCGTAGCCGTGACGCTCGGCCTCTTTGAGGATGTGCTCGGTGACCGATCGGTTGTCGTTGACCGGCTCGGTGTTGGCCATGCAGGCCACGGCGGTGAAACCGCCCGCCGCGGCGGCCAGAGTCCCCGAGCGCACGGTCTCCTTGTACTCCTGCCCCGGCTCGCGCAGGTGGATGTGCATGTCGATCCAGCCCGGAGTCACGACCAGCCCGGTGGCATCACGTACCGTCGCTCCATCTTCCTCGATGTGCGCGTCGATGCGCGCGACCTCGCCGTCCTCGATCAGCAGATCGAGCTCGCCGTCGAGGCCTTGGGTCGGATCGACCAGACGCCCGCCGCTGAGCAGCAGCTTCATGCGAGCTCCCGATGGGCGCCGGAGAGCAGGTAGAGCACGGCCATGCGCACCGCCACGCCGTTCGACACCTGCTCGAGGATGACCGAGTGGGGGCCGTCGGCGACCTCGCTGGCGATCTCCACTCCGCGGTTCATCGGCCCTGGGTGCATGATGATGGCGTCCTCCTTGGCCACCTTCAACCGCTCGCGGGTCAGCCCGAAAAGCCGGAAATACTCTCGCGCCGAGGGAAACAGCAGACGCGACTGCCGCTCGAGTTGGACACGCAGCATCATGATCACGTCGGCGTCGGTGATCGCTTCTTCGAGGCTGAAGACCACCTTGGCCCCCAGCGTCTCGGCCGCGCGGGGCATCATCGTCCGCGGCCCGGCCACCGTGACCTCGGCCTCCATCTTGGTCAGCAAGTGGATGTTCGAGCGCACCACCCGGCTGTGCTCGATGTCGCCCACGATGGCAACCTTGAGACCGGCCAGGCGCTCCTTGTGCTGGAGGATGGTGTAGGCGTCGAGCAGCGCCTGGGTCGGGTGTTCGTGCGCCCCGTCCCCGGCGTTGATCACCCCGGCCTCGAGCCGCCGCGCTAGCATGTGCGGTGCCCCCGGATAGGCGTGGCGGATGACGATCAGGTCGGGCTGCATCGCCTGCAGAGTCAAGGCGGTGTCGACCAGCGATTCACCCTTGGTCAGAGCCGAAGTTTTGGCCGAGAAATTGAGCCCGTCGGCCGACAGACGTTTCTGAGCGATCTCGAAACTGGAGCGGGTTCGGGTCGAAGGCTCGAAGAAGAGGTTGACGACGGTCTTGCCGCGCAGGGTAGGGACTTTCTTGATCGCCCGCTGCGAGACTTCGAGGAAGGTCTCGGCCGTGTCCAGAATCGCTCGGATCTCCCCGGGTTCGAGCTCAGCGATACCGAGGAGGTCCTTGCGCGTCCAGCTTGCCTCTTGGGTCAAGCCTCCCCCGCCACCGAGACCACGTCGACCCCGTAGGACCCGTCGATCTCTTCGAAACGTACCTCGACCAGCTCGGTCGGCGACGTTGCCACTTTCTGACCCACGATATCGGGCTGTATCGGCAGCTCTCGCAAGCCGCGGTCGACCAGCACGGCAAGGCGCACCGAGCGCGGGCGGCCGAAGTCGACGAGCGCGTCGAGCGCTGCCCGGATGGTGCGGCCGGTGAAGAGCACGTCGTCGCAAAGGACCACGATCTGATCGTCGATCGGCCCCGGCAGGCGGCTCTCCTTGATCACCGGATACTGCGCCACGGTCGACAGATCGTCACGGTAGAGATTGATGTCGAGGATTCCGCGGGGAATCTCGCGGCCCTCCATCTCCTGCATGTGAGCAGCCAACGCCGCGGCCAGGGGCACACCGCGAGTCCGGATGCCAACGAGCACCAGGTCATCCACTCCGCCGTTGCGCTCGACCACCTCGCCGGCCATGCGACGAATGACGCGCCGCATCTGATCCGCGTCGAGAATCGTGCGTCGATCTGCCAAGGAAAAGGCTCCGGAACCCGCGGCATCGTACGTGCCGGCACCGGCGCTGTCAATCGGCGACTTCGTCGGCTCGTAAGTGCCTCGAGCACAACATCTTGTGGTGCTTGACGCGGCGAGCACAAGATCTGCTATTCTGCCGCCCGCCGGACTTCCTGCACATGCTGAAAATAGATCGTCTCCATCTGTCGGGCTTCAAGTCCTTCGTCGATCCGACGACCGTCGAGTTCGCCGGCGCCTTGACTGCCATCGTCGGGCCCAATGGCTGCGGTAAGAGCAACATCGCCGACGCGGTCATCTGGAGCCTCGGCGAGAGGAGCGCCAAGAGCCTGCGCGGCGGCACGATGGAGGACGTCATCTTCGCCGGATCCGAAGGCCGCAGGCCCCTGGGCATGGCCGAGGTCACGCTCGAGATGACTACCGACCCCAGCTTCCCCAGCGCCGACGACCGCAAGCTCACGATCAGCCGCCAGGTCTTCCGTTCCGGCGAGGGCAAGTACTTCGTCAACGGCAAGCGCTCGCGGCTCAGAGACATCCGCAGCCTGCTCATGGACACCGGCCTCGGCCTGCGCGGCTACTCGATGATCGAGCAGGGCCAGATCGGGATGATCCTCTCCGGCAAGCCCCAGGAGCGGCGCAAGCTGCTGGAAGAGGCCGCCGGCATCACCCGCTACAAGGATCGCCGCCGCGTGGCCGAGGTCAAGCTCGAGGCGGCACGCGCCAACATGGCCCGGCTCGACGACATCCTCTCGGAGGTCGCCCGGGCCATGCGTTCGCTCAAGCGACAGGCCAACGCCGCCAAACGCTACCGCGAGGCCCAAGGCCAGCGCGCCGAGCTCCTGCGCAGTGTTCTGCTCGGGCGCTGGTCTCGAGTGCACGGCGAGCTGACTCGCCTGCGGCGCAAGCTCGAGGAGCGGGTCGACCGCGAGGCCGAGCTCAGTGCTGCGCTCGATCGCGACGAGGCGGAGCTGGCCGCGCAGCGCGAGGACGAAGACGCTTTCACCCGACGGCTCGCCGAACAACACCGCCAGGACGCCGATCTGGCGGCCCGCATCGAGGGCAAGCAGGAGTTTCTCAAGGGCGCCCGGCAACGCCACGACGAAGTGGTGGAGCGCATCGGCGCCGGCCACAGCCAGATCGAGAACCAGCGCGCCCGCCAGGTGGAGTTGCGCAACGAGGTCGCTGCTCTCGGTGACGGCGAGCGCGAGCTCCTGGCCGAGCTCGACGCCGCGGTGAACGAGATGAGCGACGACGAGAGCCGGATCACCGACGTCGCCAAGCTCGTCAGCGAGGCCGCAGCGCGCCTCGAGTCGACGCGCGGCAGCTTGATGATCTCGCTCGGCGTCGTCAACGACCTTCGCAATCGGCTTCACCGCGAGCAGGTCGAGGCAGAAAAGGGCGATCTGCGCCTCACCCATCTACAAGCCGCGCTCGACGAAAACTCGACCCAGAGGGCCGAGACCCAACACGCGACCGAGGAGGCGAGAGAGCAAGTGGCGGCGATGTTGGCAGCCGCCGATGATCAGCACAGCGCGGTCGACGAGGCCAGGAGTCGGCTAAGGGATCTGGAGGAGCGCTCCGCGGCCCTCGGCCGCCGACGCATGGAGCTCAAGGACGAGCTCATCGGCCTCGAGCAGCGACGCGAGCTGCTGGCCGAGCTCGTGGCCGTTCGCCGCGAGCGTCTGCGGCGGCTGACCCGTGCTCTGACCGAGGCCGGCGTGCCGCAAATCACGCTGCTCTCAGAGTGCTTTCAGGTGCCCGAGGGTTGGGCTCAGAGCCTCGACCTCTTCCTCGGCGAGTTGGCCGATGCCGCCATCCTGCCGCGCGACGAGGACGGATTGAGGGTGGCGCGCGTCCTGCTCGACGACGGCGCGGGCGCCAGCCTCATCCGTGCGTTCGCTGACCCGTCGGCAGCGGCTCCTGTGGCCGATGAGGCCATCCTCGCGCCCCTCGGTGAGGCCCTTGGGCTGCCTCCCGAGCTGGCTAGGGCCCTGCCGCCCGCCTACCTGGTCGAGAACGCCGCCGATGCCGAGCGGCTGGCCCGCGAACATCCGGGACCGGCCTTCCTGGCCCGCGAGGGGTTGTGGGCCGAAGCCGGCGTCCTGCACGTTATGGCCGACGGCGGCCAGCCCGGCCTACTCGCTTCCGAGGAGGAGGTCGCCGATCTCGAGCAGCGCATTCCACCGCTGAGCGAGAAGCTCGCCGCCACGGCCCAGGAGATGGACCGCGTCGCCGAGCGAGCACGCTCCCGGCGTGAGCGTCTCGTGCCGCTCGAAGAGATGCACGCCGAGAGTCGGCAACAGATCGCGGTACTCGAGGCCCGGCTCGAAGATCTCGCGGCGCGCGGCAACCGGCTCGCCGTCGAGCACCAGACGGTCGACACCGAGATTGACGAGACCGGCCGCGAGCTCGAGCTCATCGCCGAGCGCCGCAGGAACCTGCAGCTCGAGTTCACCCGCGCCGAAACCCGCCACGCCGAGCTCGAGCAGACCTTCGACCAGCTCCAACGACAGGCCGAAGATGTCCGCCGCCAGCGCGAAGAGACCAGTACCGCAGGCGCCAGCCGCCGCAGCCGCCACCAGCTGATCGAGCAGCGGCTGGAGTCCCACCTC
>JAPUJD010000296.1 GCA_027296385.1 Acidobacteriota bacterium
CACACGCCGGTCGGTATGAACCTCGGAGAGCCGGAGTTCATGAGCAACATCGACCGGCATCCGACGTCGCGCGAGGGGGTCACGTGCATCGTCTGCCATCGACTGAACCAGGCCTACGGCAAGTTGAGCGGACGGCTGGCGATCGTCGAGGGCGACATCTTCGACCCGGTCTTTGGCCCGAGCGGCAATGAGGAGCTGCAGCGGGTGATCGAGAGCAGCGACTACCGGGTGAATGCCGAGCGCGGGCGCCCGGGGCGGGCGATTCACCAGCGGGCTGAGGAGTTCTTCACGCTCACGACACCGGGATTCTGCGCCTCGTGCCACGACGTCAATTTGGTCAACGGCTTTCGGCTGGAGGAGGCGTTCAGCGAGTTCAAGACGTCGCCGGCGGCGAAGAAGGGCATCTCCTGCCAGGACTGCCACATGGGCACCGAGCCCGGGGTGCCGTCGGGGTACGCGCGGGGCCCGGCGGCGATGATCGGCACCCGGCCGACGGCGCCGCGCAAGCTGACCAACCACATGTTCATCGGACCGGACTACTCGGTCGTGCACCCCGGGATCTTCCCCCACAACACGGCCGCCTCGGAGATGGCGACGATCCGCGAGTGGCTGACCTTCGACCACGAGGCGGGCTGGGGCATCGACGCCTTCGAGCTCGACCGGCCGGACGACTATGCGTTCCCTGAGCGCTGGCGCTCGGCCGATGATCGCTACGACGCGCGCGACATCCTGGAGGAGAACAAGGCGCTCCTGGCGGAGGCCGACGCGGCGCGCCTCAAGGTGCTGCGGGCGGGCTACCAGTTCGGCGATCTGGTGGTCGAGCGGGCCGATCGCAGGAGGGGGATCGACTTCCGTATCGAGCTGCGCAACGCCACCGAGGGCCATGGGGTGCCGACCGGCTTCGATGCCGAGCGGCTGGTCTTCCTGCGCACGACGGTCACCGACGCCGACGGCAAGGTGGTGTTCGAGTCGGGGGATCTCGATCCAAACGGCGACGTGCGCGATGTCCATTCCCTCTACGTCCACAACGGCGAGCTGCCGCTCGACAAGCAGCTCTTCAGTCTGCAGTCGAAGTTCCTCACCCGGATGGTGCGCGGCGGTGAGCGCGAGCAGGTGCTGGCGGTCAACATCTCGCCAGACCCGCTGCCGTTCCTGCGCCCGTCGACCTCGTCGACCATCCTCACCGGGCGGCCGCTCGGGGTCCGCAAGCACAAGCAGGGCATCCCACCGCTGGCGAGCCGCTGGGCCAAGTACCGCGTAAGGCCGGCGGCATTGACCGGCAACGGACCCTACACCGCCAACGTCAAGCTGATTGCCGGCATGGTTCCGGTCAACCTGATCGCCGAGATCAAGGATGTCGGCTTCGACTACGGGTTGAGCGCTCGCGAGGTGGCCCGGCGGGTGGTCGATGGCCATCTGGTGCTGTGGGAGCAGGAGGTGGAGATTTCACTCGCGGGCGGCAGCAGGGGATCAACGCCATGAAGCCGGTGCGGGAATGGACGCGGCTGTGGCGCCTGGCGGCCCTGATTGCCGGTCTCGTCCTGGCCGTGCCGGCCGGTCTGCGGGCCGAGGTGGAGGAGAGCGCCGCCGCCGAAGACTCGGCCGCCGAAGAGGGCGGGGGGGAGTCCGATGCCGAGCACGGCAAACACTCGAGCCGCCTTTCGGACGAGCGCATCCCGCTCCAGACCGAGACCATGCCCGAGCGCCCCAAGCTTCTCCTGGAGCTGGGCAATCCCTACCTCGGGACCGGCCGGATCAAGCGCGGCGTCGAGCTGCCGACCGGCGCCGTCTGGCAGCCGACGCTGATTCTCTTCGGCACCCTGCGGTCGGCTCTGCAGACCTTCCACGATGGCGATAGCGAGCGCACCGAGTGGGCCAACCGGCTCGACCTCTTCGGCAACCTGCAGCTCTCCGGCACCGAGCGCCTGGTGGTGGGCTTTCGGAACCTCGACCGCAACGGCCGCTTCACCAGCTATGTTTTCGAGCCCGACCTCGACGACCCGTTCGTCGACGAGCTCAACAGCGACATCCAGGCGCTCTACTTCGAGGGTGACTTCGGCGAGATCTTCCCGCGGCTCGACCCGGAGGACGTCGGCCGCAAGGACATCGGGTTCTCGATCGGCCGGCAGCCCTTGTTCTTCCAGGAGGGCATGCTGCTCAACGACTCGATCGACGGCATCGGAATCACCCGCAACACACTCTTGCCGAAGAACACTTCGAACTTCCGGGTGACCTTCTTCCTCGGCCTCGACAACATCGATCGGACCAACGTGGAGGACGAATCAGCGTCGCTTTTCGCCGTGCTGACCTCGACCGACCTGCGGCGCTCGACGGTCGACGCCGACCTGGCCTACGTCAGCGGCGACGCGCTGACCGGCGACCAGGTGGCCTTGGGAGTGAGCGCGGTGCAGCGCCTGGGCAAGACCAACACCTCGTTCCGCCTCCTGGGCTCGGTCGCCACCGGCGAGGAGACGCCCTTCGCCACCGACGGGATACTGCTCTTCAGCGAAGTGTCGTGGACCCCGCCCTACGGGCACGACCTGTTCTACTTCACGACCTTCTGGGCCTTCGACGAGTACTCGGCCGCGGCCGCCGGGCCGGCGAGCGGCGGACCGCTGGGCCGCGCCGGTATTACCTACGCGGCCGTCGGGCTGGGCAGCTTCGGGGCGCCACTCAGCAGTCGGGCACGCGACGTGGCCGGCGGGGCGGTGGGCTATCAGAAGTTCATCGGATCAGAGGCCCGGCGGCAGGTCATCGCCGAGCTCGGGGTGAGGCTCGGGACGGCGACCGAGGTGGCCGACGAGGCGGCGGTGAGCCTGCGCTATCAGGCAGCCTACGGACGCCGAGTAGTGCTGGTGCTCGACGCTTTCGCGGGCACACGGGAGTCGCTGGTGGAGGGTGTGGGGGATGAGGGTGTGTGGGGAGGGCGGGTGGAATTTCGGCTGAAGTTCTGATATCGGTTTGCGCCGGTCGCCAACGGCGTACCCTTTGGGTCGCCACGGCGCTGATCTGTAGCTGGGTCGGTCTGGTGGGTGGGTCGCAGGCCCAGGAGTTGCCGTTCATGGAGTATTCGCGGGTGGATCCAGCGCAGATCGTCACGGCGGAGGCCTGCGGGGAGTGCCATGCGTCGGCCTTCGAGGTGTGGAAGGACACGCCGCACGCGACGACGTTCAAGACGATGCACCGCAAGAAGCGGGCGGAAACGATCGCCAAAAAACTCGGCTTCGGGCTCATCAAGCGCGACAGTTTCTGCTTCAGCTGCCACTACACGCCGGTGGTGAAGAGCGGGACGATCCGGGTGGTGTCGGGGGTCTCGTGCGAGTCGTGTCACGGCGCGGGGGCTCAGTGGATCGAGGTGCACAACGACTACGGCCCGGGCCAGACACACGAGACGGAGTCGGCCGAGCACCGGCTCGGCCGCATCGAGCGCAGCCGGCAGCTCGGGATGCGCCGGCCGTCGGACCTCTACGAGGTGGCAGCCAATTGCTTCGGCTGCCATTCGGTGCCCAACGAGCGGTTGGTCAACGACGGCGGCCACTCGAGCGGTAGCGCCGGTTTCGAGCTGGTGGAGTGGTCGCAGGGCGAAATCCGGCACAATTTCCTGGACTCGTTCAAGCAGGGGCAAGTCGGCCCGAACGCTCAACGTTCCAGCGAGCGGCGGCGCGTCATGTACGTCGCTGGCCGGGCGCTCGATCTCGAGTACAGTTTGCGCGGCGCGGCGGTGGCGTCAGGCGGGGGGCTCTACGCCAAGGCGATGTCGCGCCGGGTACGCAGTGCTTTGGCTGAGGTCAAGGCGATCCAGGCAAGCGTCGACATCCCGGAGATGGGGCGCATGCTGGCGGCGGTGAAGCAAGTGCGGGTGGGCCCCGGCAACGAGCCGGCGCTGCTGGCAGCAGCGGATGCGGTCGGGCGCGAGACGCGCAGTTTCCTCGGCCGCGCCGATCGCGCTGTGGGAACGCGACTGGCGGCGCTCGATCCACTGCTGGCTGGTACGACCCTGGCCATCGATCCCGAGTCGGTCGCCTCGGCAGGGCCCAGCGGATCAGCCGCGACCGAAGTCGCGGCGACCTCGGCTGACGACCAGCCAGCCGGCGTCCCGGGCGCTACCACGACGCCGACGAGGGCGACGACTCCGACCGTGGACCCGGCGGCCGGCCGCGAGCGGGCCACCGGCACGAGTCCGGGCGTGATCGGTCAGATCAAGCGCCGCATCCGCCCGGCTTCGAGTCACCGAACCCTGGGCTCGAACGCCTGCAGCGGCTGTCAC
>JAPUJD010000297.1 GCA_027296385.1 Acidobacteriota bacterium
GACGGATGAGTCTGACGAGATCTGGATCGACTCGCGGTCTACCCGAGCGGCAACGAGACTTCCAAGCCCAATACCGCCGGAACCCCTCCCGGTGCCACCGAACGACGGTTGCCGGGTGGACCAGGACAAGTGAATCTCTCCAGCGGTCCCAGAGCCACCGGAGCGCGATCCAGAGGAGGCGATCAGCTGGGCGGAAACGAGGGCGACCTTCCGAGCGCGTCAGGACAGCGAGCTGGTGCCGAAGCGCCAAGTTCTCGAGGACGGAATCTTGGCGAGATTCGAGGGCAGATCGGAGTGTCTTCGCGAGAGTGGAGACGATCTCGAGCATCGCCTTCAGTCAGCCCGTGATCACTGTCGGAGGTCAACGATTCCCCGGGTGGACGGGGTTTTGGCAAACGACAGCCGGGAATCATTCTGCCTTGACCCGGCTCCTGGTAATCCCTTGCCCTCTCGCGTAGAATGATGGCACTACAAACAATTTGGAGGGAAGAATCA
Source organism: Acidobacteriota bacterium (assembly GCA_027296385.1). GTDB lineage: Bacteria > Acidobacteriota > Thermoanaerobaculia > Multivoradales > JAHEKO01 > CALZKB01. The sequence goes on from JAPUJD010000297.1 coordinate 496, forward strand.
TGGCTAACGTCATTCGGCTTGTTCTGAGCGTCGTATTCGGCCTTCTGTGGATGTTGGTCTACACATACTCAGGGTTTAGCGTCCTCGTCGTTCTCGGCAGTATTCTGACCCTCTGTGTTTGCTGTTGCCGCGGTGGCGACGACCTGTCCAGCGAGTGGAGCTTCCAGGGGTATCTCGCCTGCCTGGGTCGTTGCAGGGCCGCGCTGCTGGTGCTGATTCTTGCTCTGTTCCTGATCGGTGTGCTGTGGGAAGTTGTGAACGGCAACCCAATGCCCGCGGGCTCGGCGCTGGTTCAGCTTGCGGTCGCGGCAATCGGCTCGGTCTTCGCAGTTCGCCTCATCTGCTGCCTGTACGACTAGTCCTCGCCCCCTGACTGTCAGGGATTCGCGGAACAAGATGTTGCCGCGCGTGGATTTGTTTGCGCCGCTCGAAGCACCTGGCATCCTCAGGACGTGGCGGCTGAGTCAGCCGTCACGTGTCGAGCGGGTAGGGACCAGCTCGCGATGGAGGAAGGACCTGCCGCCCGGGCCGTAGTCGGCCACGCATTGGCGCCCTCGCCCTCGAGCAGCCACCGGGTGGTCATCAAGCCCCCGGCACCGACCGGTTTCGGGATGTCGAGTTCGATGTTGCGGTCACAACCTCGAGCGGGGAGACGCGTCGGCGAACGACGTCTCGAGGCACGGATACTGCCGAGCCAGGGAGCGGCGGCAGGTAGTGATGTCTCGCCGCTAGAAGATCACCGTCTTGCAAGAGACTTGCAAGAGCCGTCTCCAAGCCGAGGTACTGCTCCGGTTACTCTAGTAAACCGCTGATCTCTAAAGGTTTAACTGGTGGAGCCGATCGGGATCGAACCGACGACCTCCTGAATGCCATTCAGGCGCTCTCCCAATTGAGCTACGGCCCCACTGGTGGGACGCGGAGTGTAGCCGCCGGGTTTTCGTGCTGTCAACAGACCGTGCAAAAGGCGTTCTGCAAGGAGGACGACGCTCTCCGCAGGCCTTAGCGGGAGTCTGCGCTGGGGCGCCGTTGGCCGGCTCTCGGCGCCTCGGAAGGGGATGGAGCCGGGAGGGCGGAGATCCGACGTTTCAAGGACCAAGCGTCGGCGAGCATCCGCGGGGTGTCGCGCAGGAAGCGGACGGCCGACTCGCTGGAGTCGCGCCAAACGACGCCGACTTCCCGTACTTCGATGCCGTAGTGGCGGGCGAGCTCCAGCAGTTCGATGTCGAAGGCGAACCCGTCGATCTCCATGCGCGCGAACAGGAAGCGGGCCACGTCGCCCTCCAGCAGCTTGAAACCGCACTGGGTGTCGCGCAGGCCCGGGCAGAGCCGCAGAGCCGTCAGGGTAGCGTTGAAGACCCAACTGGCGAAGCGGCGGCCGAGGGTCCGCTCGACGCGAGCTCCCTCGGCCTGGCGACTGGCGATGACGATCGGCGCTTGGTCGATCCAGGGAATGAGTCGGCCCAGCTCTTCGATGGGGGTGGACAGGTCGGCGTCGCAGATCAGCACGAGCTCCTGGCTCGAGGCGAGCACGCCCGTTTTCACCGCGGCCCCCTTGCCGCGGTTTTCCGGCAGTCGCAGCACCTTGACGCCTGGCCCCGGGTGGTTTTGCGCTCGCCCGGCGGTGCCGTCGCTCGAGCCGTCGTCGACCACCAGGACCTCGAATGGGCGCTCCCGGCTCTCGAGATAGGGGACGACCCGGTCGAGGGAGCTCGCTATCCTCGCCTCCTCGTTGTACGCCGATATGACGACCGAAACCGACCGCGCATCTGGCTTGCCGGTCACGTTCAGGTACCCGCCCGCTGCTGGGTCCCGGCAACCTCCGCCTGGGCACAGACGAGGCGCACCGTCTTGCTGCCGACCCGGCCCTCGAAGAGGACCTGCGCGGCCGGAAGGCCTTCGACGAGCCCCTGATACCTGGCCTCTTCGTAGATCACGCACGGGCGGGTCTCCTGCGCCCAGGTCTGTCGCAACCGATCTTCGTCGACGAGATCCCGCACCGTCCGGCCCAGGTAGTAGGGATATCCCCCGCGCACGACCCGGTACCGGCCGAAAAACGAATAGAGGCGGCTGCCCTCCGGTAGTCGCTGCTCCAGTTCACGCGCGATCGACTGATGCGACTTGAACGCGTTGGCCTCGCGGTGGACGAAGGTGGCGAGGAAGACGTAGAGCAAGACGAAGGCGATCCAGACGCCGGCGGGCGCATAGCGGCGAGTCTGGCGCCGCGAGGCCGCACCGAGGATGATGACCGCCGCGACCAGGAGAGAACCGGCGGTCAGGTCTCGCGCCATCTCGTGCCCGGGCGCATCGACCATCCCGGGCCAGAGCACCCCGACGCCGCCGAGCAGGAGAACGGCGCCAAGCGTGGCGCTGACCGCCACGCAGGCCCGGACCTGCCAGCGCTCGAGACCTCCCGCGAGAAGCCGATCGAGAAGCCAGGCAACGAGCCAGGCCACCGCCGGTGCCACCGGCAAGAGGTAGGGCTCCCGCTTGCTCTGCGCCAGGGAAAAGAAGACGAACGGCACCAGGAGCCAGATCCAGGCCAGTTTCTGACCCAGGCCGGCGCCAGCGTTTTGCCGACG
>JAPUJD010000298.1 GCA_027296385.1 Acidobacteriota bacterium
ATCTGCCCGCCTTCCCGTTCATCGCCCTCCTCCTGGCCTGGTACCTGAAGTTGGAGCAGCCGCCACCTTCCCGTTTGCGAGCCGTCCACGTCCTAGCGCTCTCGTTCGCCGTCTCACTCGGGCTGCTAGCCGCTGACCGCACTCTCGCCCCACCGTTCCCCTCGTCGACCGACTCACGGACAGTGCTACTCTGGGTGCTGCTCTGGCTCTTCGCCGGCGCAGCCTGTTGGACGTTCGAGGCCGGCAGACGCAGAGCGGCAATGCTCGCTGCCTTGTTGCTCAATGCCCAGTTTCTGATCTCTACGCTACCCGCCGTTGCGAAGTCGCGCTCGCTGATCGGTCGAGCCACGGTCCACGCCCACCGGCTCTCGCCGGAGCGCCGCCTTCCGATCGTGCTCGTCTCGACCGCGGAAGATGTCGCCCTGTTGCAACCTTGGTACCAATTGCCGCACTCCCAAGTCCATCCGAGCGATCGAGGGGCCTTCGATCGCTTGTTCGATTCCTGGCGACAGCTCGTGGTCGTCAGCGAGCCGCAGCACCTCGACTGGCTTCTCGAAGACCCCTCCTACTCGGTCGAGATGATCGGCGGCCGAGGCCACATATTCCTCGTTGCGGCCTCTCGCGCGACTTCGACGGGACCCGAGTAGCCGACCGGGACGGCATGCCGAGCGGTTCGCTTTCGTCGTCAACCAGAGCTGCGGTCTCGACAGTACATCGTTGCCTGTCGAGCACTCGACAGGGGCGCGGCGCAGGTCCAGCCTGAGGCGGTGAGCGTGCCGGCGAGTGCCTGGAGGTGGTCCAGGCGAGAGAGAAAGTACATCTCACCACCGCACCGGTCAGCCAGTGTCGGGAGCTCGGGCACCAGCATTCGTGGTGGCTCGAAATAGGGGTAGGTCTCGGGCGATGTCGTATGCCATGAAACCCGGTCGAACCCGTAGAGCGACAGACCGTGCACCTTGTCGTTGAGGACATCGATGCAGCCGTCGGCCGGAACGCCGGTTTCAGCCAGCTCGCGCGCGAGCTGGCGGGTGTCGCGATCAGCCGGCCAGCTCGCGGCGAAGGACTTGAGCGCCATCAGGCCGACGGCCGCTACGACGAGCGCTAGCCGCCAGCGACCAGCCAGCCCCGATCGCCAAGCCGTCAGGACAGTCAGAGCGACGATCGGCGCCAGGACGGGCAGGGCATACAGCTCTAGCCGCGACTTGGCCAGCGACAGGACCAGCAACGGCAACGCGATCGCCAGGAGCAGAAACCTCGACAAGGGGTCCGCCGTGATCAAACTGCGCAAGCGTCCTGCGCCGTGCTTCCACCCCAGGCGAACCCAGATCAAAGACCATGGCAGCGAGCCCGCCAGCACGCTGGCGCCGTAGACTCGCAACGGCTTCCACCATTCGGCGTTGCGATGGTAGCTCGACTTCCACAACCGGCCCGCGACTTGATTGTCGAAGAAGTACTCCAACGCTCCAGGCACGCTGGCTCCAACGATGAGATACCAGGCGGCCCCCAGACCGATGGCAGCCAGTGCGGCGACCCAGAGCTCCGTGCGCCGCACAGCTCTCGAGGGCCCGATCTCCCATAGCAGGTGCAGGACGATCGGCCCCGCGAAGATCAACGCAGCGGTGCCCTTGGTCGACAGGCCCAGCGCCACGGAGAAGCCCACCGCCGTAGCCCAGAGGTAGCGCCCGGTGGCAGTCTCGGTCGACCGGTAGCGCCAATAGGCCACGGACGCGGCCGTTGTGAACAGGGCGAGCAGCCCATCCGGCGTGACCGCGTTGGCTGCGACGACGGGTAGCAGCGTCGTGCCGTAGGCCGCAGCGGCGACTCGGGCCCCTCGCCTCCCCAACACCGGCCTCAGCCAGCCGCCCACCAAGATCGCAGTGCCAACCAGGGCCAGAGCATGGGCCAGGCGAATCCCCCATTCGTTGGCCCCGAGCGCCTTGATACCGACCGCCACGGCCCAGTAGATCGCTGGGGGTTTGTCGAGATAGACCAGCTCGTGGAGCCGCGGCACGAGCCAGTCGCCGCCGCGTAGCATCTCGAGAGCCGAGTGGACGTAACGTCCCTCGTCAGGCTCCCAGACCCCGCGCGACCCCTGGAACGCAAAGGCGACTCCCACGATGACGACGGCGTAGAAGAGGGCGTCTTCTACCTCCAGACGCAAGGAGATTGGCGCCGAGCCGGTCCTTCCGCTTCCTGGCGCCGCAGGCTCGTCTTGCTCCCGTACCTCCCGGGTCGGCTCCGGCATGGCTGAAGGCCTCTTCTAGCAACAGGAGTCCCCGTACAGACAGACTCGACTAACTCATGAGAGTCACTTCGGAGCAACATCCTTCGCGCCGGCCGCGCGCCCACGGTCGGCGAGCGCACGGCAACCTCTTGTGGGGACAGGTGGATGGCGTTCAGTCGACTTGGACTGGCTCGGGGAAGGAAAAGAGGCGCCCGATCCGCGGCCCACCTATTGCCCCTTCGCGCCCGCGATCGATTCGGCGTACCCCGGCACATCAAGGTCCGCTGCGCCGCAACGGTCGCGAATGGCAGCCGAATGGGGATTGCGACAGGGACAGGGGCGGTCTCGTCCGAACCTGATTTGCTACGATCCCGAGTGCTGCAATCAAGCGGAAAGGGAAGGTAACCGGGCTGCCCCGGCAGGTTAGCCGATGATCGGCCAGACCATCGCTCACTACAAGATCCTCGAGAAGCTCGGCGAGGGTGGGATGGGCGAGGTCTATCAAGCCGAGGACACGAAGCTCGGGCGTAGAGTGGCGCTCAAGGTGCTGCCGGCCGACATGGCCGAGAGCCGGGAGCGCCTGGAGCGTTTCGACCGGGAAGCCAAGGCGCTGGCGGCGCTCGATCACCCCGGCATCGTCACCATCTACTCGGTCGAAGAGGTCGACGGCGTCCACTTCCTCACCATGGGCCTGGTCGAGGGGAGGACGCTCGATCGGCTGATCCCCGCCGATGGGATGCCGGCGGATCGGCTTCTCGATGTCGCGGTCGCATTGGCCGAAGCGCGACCCCAACGAGAAGAACGCCTACGACTACATGCTGTCGTACTCACCCTACGACAACATCGAGGCAAAAGACTATCCCCACATGCTCGTGACGACTGGACTGTACGACTCTCAGGTGCAGTTCTGGGAGCCGGCCAAGTATGTCGCCAAGATGCGGGCGCTGAAGACCGACGACAACCGTCTGATGCTGAAGACCAACATGGAGGCTGGTCATGGGGGCGCTACCGGACGGCTCAAGCGTCACAAGGAGACGGCGCTCGACTACGCTTTCTTGCTCGACCTGGCTGGTATCGGGGACTAGCCGGCTGGTCTGCTTCCACACGTTGGACGAACGCTCTGTAGCGCGGCAGGTCGCGGGGTCGTGAGATCGGCCGTACCGGCCGTACCGGCC
>JAPUJD010000299.1 GCA_027296385.1 Acidobacteriota bacterium
TCGCAGGTGACGTAGATGTCCGGCAGGAAGTGCATCTCGATCTTGATCTGCCCATCGCCCTTGCAGGCTTCGCAGCGACCGCCGGTGACGTTGAAGCTGAAGCGCCCAGGCTTGTAGCCGCGCAGCCGCGCCTCGGGCGTCTTCGCCATCAGGGACCGGATGTGGTTGAAGACGTTAGTGTAAGTCGCGGGATTGGACCTGGGCGTGCGGCCGATCGGGCTCTGGTCGATCGCGATCACCTTGTCCAGGTGCTCGAGCCCGGCCAGGCCGTCGTGCTCGCCAGGCACGTCGGAGGCGCGATAGAAGTGACGCGCCAGCTGGCGGTAGAGGATGTCGTTGATCAGGCTGCTCTTGCCCGAGCCCGAGACCCCGGTCACCACCACCAGCACGCCGAGCGGCAATTCGATGGTGAGGTTCTTGAGGTTGTTGTGGCGCGCGCCCTCGAGGATCAACCTGGCGTCGCCGGGCACGCGCCGCCGCTCGGGCACCCTGACGGACTTGTCGCCCCGCAGGTACTGACCGGTCAACGACTCCTTGCAGGCCTCGATCTCCTGCGGTGTGCCTTCGGCCACGATCTCGCCGCCGTGCTCGCCGGCTCCGGGACCGAGGTCGATCACCCAATCGGCTGCCCGGATGGTGTCCGCGTCGTGCTCGACGACGAGCACCGAGTTGCCCAGGTCCCGCATGCCTCGCAGGGTCGAGAGCAGCCTCTCGTTGTCGCGCTGATGGAGGCCGATCGACGGCTCGTCCAGGACGTAGAGCACGCCCATCAGCTTGCTGCCGACCTGGGTCGCCAGGCGGATCCTCTGGCTCTCACCGCCGGACAGGGTCGCCGACGAGCGGCCAAGGTTGAGGTAGCCGACGCCCACGTTGTCGAGAAAGCTGAGACGATCCTCGATCTCCTGCACGATCTTGCCGGCGATGGCGCGCTGCCGGGCATCGAGGCCGAGGTCGGCGAAGAAGGTCCGCAGCTCGGCGATCGTCGTGCTCGACAGCTCGTCGACACCCTTGCCCGCCACCTTGACCGCCAGCGCCTCGGGCCGCAAGCGCCGGCCGTCGCAGGCGTCGCAGGGCCGGATCGACATGTATTTCTCGAGCTCGGTGCGGATGGCCGGGGACTCGGTCTCGCGGTAACGCCGCTCGAGCCGGGGAATGACGCCCTCGTACTTGCCACGCCAGGTGTAGCTCGACTTCTTGCCCTTGAGCTCGAAGGTCATCTCCTTGTCACCGCTACCGTGGAGGAGCACGTCGCGCACCTCGGCCGGCAGCTCCTGCCAGGGGGTGTCGAGCGAAAAGCCGAGCTCGTCGGCCAGGGTCTGGACCATCTGCCGCCGCCACGACTTGGGGCCGCTCTTCCACGGCGCGACGGCACCGGCGTCGATCGAGCGCTCGCGATCGACCACGACCATGCCGCCGTCGATGGCCCGCAGGTTGCCGAGCCCCGAGCACTTGGGGCAGGCGCCATAGGGGGAGTTGAACGAGAACAGGCGCGGCGTGACCTCGGCCAGGTTGGCGCCGCAGTTCACACAGGCGTAGTGCTGGGAGAGCGTCTCCTCGGGCAGGCCGCTCGGGGCGACGACGATCAGTCCGTCGCCGACTCGCAGCGCGGTCTCGATCGAATCCGTCAGTCGCGACTCGATGCCGTCCTTGACCTCCAGGCGATCGATCACGATGTCGATGTCGTGTTTCTTCTTCTTGTCGAGCTCGGGTGGCTCGCCGGTCAGATCTACCGTCTCTCCGTCGATCCTGGCGCGGATGAAGCCCTCGCGGGTCATCTGCTTCAGCTGCTTCTTGTACTCGCCCTTCTTGCCGCGCACGTAGGGAGCGTAGAGAACGAGCCGGGTCCCGGCGGGGAGCGCCAGGATGCGATCGGCCATCTGCTGGACCGTCTGCGGGCGAACCTCGCTGCCGCAAACCGGGCAATGAGGCTCACCGATCGAGGCGAAGAGCAGGCGCAGGTAGTCGTGAATCTCGGTCACGGTGCCCACTGTGGACCGCGGGTTCTTCGACACCGACTTCTGCTCGATCGAGATCGCCGGCGACAGGCCGTCGATCGAGTCGACGTCCGGCTTCTCCATCTGCTCCAGGAACTGCCGCGCGTAGGCCGACAGGGACTCGACATAGCGCCGCTGGCCCTCGGCGTAGAGCGTGTCGAAGGCGAGCGACGACTTGCCGGAGCCCGACACCCCGGTCAGCACGACCAGCTTGTTGCGCGGGATTTCGAGGCTGATGTTCTTGAGGTTGTGCTCGCGGGCACCGCGAACGACGATCGAATCCATAGGCCGCTGAGTGTACGGTACGCGTCAAGAGCGCTCTCACGCTCTACCACCCCGGTTCTAGCGTGCCTGCGCCACAGCCTGCCAGTGGACTAGCCGCCCTGCTGCTCGGCCTCTTGCTGCTGCTCCCAGCGCTTCTTGAGCCTCACCAAACGCCGCGGCGAGCGATGCCCCAGGATCTTGCGCAGATTGCGTTGCGCCCGCTACCACGGCGTAGCCGAAGGGACTGGCATGCACGCCGGCGGCAACATCGGCGCCGTGCCCGGGCTCGACACCTCGCGGACGATCCTGACCGGCCGTCGGCCGATGCAACAGGCCGGCTGCCAACCCCTTCCCCGGTCTCGGGGTACGCGACGAGCAGGAAACGCTCGCCGGAGCTCGATGTCGGAGAATCTCAGCACGGCGCCGAAGCCCACGCTCAGGTTCTCGCGGTGATGTAGGTGGCACCGGCCGACAGCTGACGATCTTCCAGGAAACCGAGACCACCGACGTTGTGGAAGAGGGCCGAGCCGTCGTCGGCCTGGGCGGTAAAGGCCCCCGCCATGCCCATCGCTCGGCTGCCCTGCTCGAAGATACTGAACCCCGAAGATCGAGCTGGAGCTGCTATGAGACCGAGCAGGATAAAGCAAGGGGTCAGACTCCTCATGGCACCCTGAAATCGATTCATCAATGACTCCTCGAGCGTGTGGCACTAGCCTTCCGCGGTCGGCACTCTCCGGACAGCGAGCACACTAA
>JAPUJD010000003.1 GCA_027296385.1 Acidobacteriota bacterium
GAGCGGGCCGTGATCCTCGAGGAGCTCGCCGCCGTCGAGGATGCTCCCGAGGAGTTGCTCTGGGAGGAGTTCAGCGCCACCTTCTGGCTCGATCACCCGCTCGGCATCCCGATTCTCGGCACCCGAGAAACAATCGAGTCGCTCCGCCGCGAGGACCTCAGCGTGTTCTTCCAGCGCGCCTACGAGCCGGCAAACATCGTTGTCGCCGCGGCGGGACGACTCGATCACGCGGAGGTGTTGGAGCTCGTCGAATCAAGCTTCGGGGGGCTCGACAATCACGGCGCGCCACTGGAGCTCACGGCGCCGAGGACATTTCAGCACTTCCGAATCCTCACCAAGGAGGAGCTCGAGCAGGTCCACATCGCGGTTGGTTGCCCGGCCCCCTCGACCAACGAAAAAGAACGCTACGTCGCCTTCTTGCTCAATGCGGTGCTCGGCGGCAGCGTCTCCTCGCGCCTGTTCCAACGCATTCGAGAGGAACACGGCCTCGCCTACAGCGTCTATTCCGCCCTCGAGACCTACGCCGACGCGGGGTGCTTCTGGATCTACGCCGGCACCCGCCCGGACGCGGCGGCCACGGTGCTCGACCTCATCATCGAGGAGCTCGGCGTGTTGCGGGAGCTGCCGGTGTCGGGCGAGGAGCTGTCGCGCATGAAGGAGAACCTGAAGGGGAGCGTGATGTTGGGGCTGGAGAGCACCATCGGCCGCATGAGCACCGTCGCCCAGCAGGAGATGTACTTCGGCCGCACCTTCGACATGGACGAGATCCTGGCAGGCATCGATGAGGTGGATGTCGAGCAAATCCAGAAGCTGGCGCAGCGCGTCTTCGCCGACGAGGGCATCGCGGTCGACGTGCTGGCCCAGCGAAAGGTGGCCGACGAGCTCGCCCTCCGTTTCGCCGACGGGCTCACGCTGCCCGCCGGCAGCCGCCTGGCCCCGGCTTAGTACTCCGTCCCATAAGTTACGATGATGTTTGCAGGCCCCGTTGTCCTCACACGCCCTCCCTCCCGCTCGCGTCGCGACCCGGTGAGATATCCAGGTTTGGCGGTCGCCGCGGAGTTTGGTCCCCTCGAAGTGTCGGGATAGAATCGCCCGGTAGCTCGCTGCCTACTTTCACCCCGGCAACGCATCGTGTCCGACAACTTTTCCGAACCCTCGCGATGATCGGCCGCTACACGCGCCCCGAAATGGGCAGCATCTGGAGTGAAGCGGCGCAATACGCCACCTGGCTCGAGGTCGAGGTCGCCGCCGCCGAAGCGATGGCGGCGCTCGGGCACATTCCCTCCGAGGCCCTCGACGACGTGCGCCGTGCGGTTCCGCCCGATCCCGAACGGGTGGCGGAGATCGAGCGACGCACGGGCCACGACGTCATCGCGTTTCTGGAGGCTATCGAAGAACAGATCGGCGCCGGCGCCCGCTACCTGCACCTCGGATTGACCTCTTCCGACGTGCTCGATACATCGCTGGCGCTGCGCTGCGTGCGCGCCTCCGACCTGTTGATCATCGGCTGCGATGCCCTCATCGAGCTGTTCATGGCGAAGGCGCTCGAGTATCGCGACCAACCGATGGTCGGTCGCACCCACGGCATCCACGCCGAGCCCATCACGCTGGGACTCAAGTTCCTGCGCTACTACGAGGAGTTCCGTCGCGCCTCCGACCGGTTGCGGCGAGCCCGAGAGATCGTGCGCTTCGGCCAGATCTCGGGCGCGGTGGGTAGCTACGGGACGCTCGATCCCGCCGTCGAGCCGCGGACGTGCGCCAAGCTCGGGCTCAATGTCGAGCCGGTTTCGTCGCAGGTCGTGCCACGCGACCGGCACGCCGAGTTCCTCTCGCATCTCGCCGTGGTCGCGGCCTCGATCGAGAACGTCGCGCTCGAGATTCGCGGCCTGCAGCGCACCGAGGTTCGCGAGGCCGCCGAGCCTTTCGGCAAGGGGCAGAAGGGCTCGTCCGTGATGCCGCACAAGCGCAATCCGATCAAGTGCGAGAACCTCGTTGGCTTGGCGCGGCTGGTGCGAGCCTACGCGGTGACCGGCTTCGAGAACGTCGCCTTGTGGCACGAGCGCGACATCTCGCACTCGTCGGTCGAGCGTGTCGCCATCGCCGACGCCTGTATCGCGCTCGATTTCATGCAGCATCGCCTCTACGCTGTCATCGACGGGCTCGACGTCTACCCGGAGGCGATGGAGCGCAACCTGAACCTGACCAACGGGCTCGTTTTTTCGAGCCGGGTTCTCGAGGCGCTCCTGCGGGCGGGCCTGGCCCGTACGGAGGCCTATCGCCTCGTGCAAGGGGCGGCGATGACTTGTTGGGAAACCGGTGAGCCGCTCAAGGAGCTGTTGGCCGCCGATGCGGAGGTCATGGGGCGGTTGTCGACGGAGGATCTCGACCGGGCCTTCGACATCACGGCAGCGCTTTCCGGGGTCGAAGCGGTCTATGAAAGGGTCCTCGGCGACGATGGCGCGGGTGCCGACGATGACCGCCGTGGTGAGCCGCGCCGCAAAGGCGAGCTCGCGACGGCGAGCGGCGATCCGAGCCGCGCCGGAGGTGTGGACGAATGAAACCTGCGGGGGCGGCATGGCGCGCGGTCTGAATCACTGCTGCGGGGTCTTCGGAATCATCGGTAATAGCGAAGCCGCGCGTCTGGCGTATCTGGGACTCTACGCGCTGCAGCACCGGGGCGAGGAGAGCGGCGGCATAGCGACCACCAACCTCGGCGCGATGTTCGTCGAGCGCGGCATGGGTCAGGTTGCCGAGGTGTTCGACGGCGATCGCCTCGACCGGCTGCCGGGACGCGCCGCCATCGGCCATGTGCGTTATTCCACCGCCGGGGCGAGCAACCTCGCCAACTCGCAGCCGGTACGCATCGAGTCGCGCCGCGGCTCGATCGCCCTGGGACACAACGGCAACCTGGTCAACGCCAACCAGATCCGCGTCGATCTCGAGCAGCAGGGATCGATCTTCACCTCGAGCAGCGATACCGAGGTCCTCCTGCACCTGTTCGCGCGCAGCAAGTACGACGGCATCCTCGACGCTTTGATCGACGCCCTCGGACAGGCGCGGGGAGCGTTCACGATGACGCTGCTGACCAACGAGTCGTTGATCGGCGCTCGCGACCCGTTCGGCTTCCGACCGCTTTCCATCGGTCACATCGACGGCGCCTTCGTACTGGCTTCGGAGACCTGCGCCTTCGATCTGATCGGGGCGCAGTATCTCCGCGACGTGCAGCCCGGCGAGTTGATCGAGATCGGCGAGGAGGCGGTCGGCTCCGAGGCGGCGCTCGAAGCGGCCGCCGCCGAGCCAGGCGCAGCGGCGCCGGGTTTTCGATCGATTCAGCCCTGGCGCCGGCAGCCGGA
>JAPUJD010000030.1 GCA_027296385.1 Acidobacteriota bacterium
GGGGTCGAAGTCATCGAGTTTTCGGGGGCTGAGATCGCCCTCAAGGGCGGCGGCGGCCCAACCTGCCTGACCCGGCCGCTCGAGTGGCTGCTCTAGGCTTGCATCCGGGCTCTAGCCCGCATCCGGGCTCACCAGCCGTCCACGCTCGCCGAGGCGCACGAGCACGATCCCGACGACCATGCCGACCAGAAAGCCATAGGGGAGTCCAACGGCGAGGAGCCCGACGAGTACGACGATCGGGAACTCGCCGCGGGACTGGACGGTATCGCGGACCAGCCAAATCAGGGCCAGGGCTTCGAAGAGCAGCAAGACGCCCAGAATCGGCAGGGGGAACGCCTGCGCAATGTGGTCGAACCCCGTCCCGAAGAACAGGCCGAGCGTGAGGAAGATCGAGCCGTAGATGATCACCGAGCCGCCCGTTCGCCCGCCGAATGCGTAGTGTCCGGCCATGCCCCCCGACCCATGACAGGTCGGGATCCCGCCGAACCATGGGCTGACGAGGTTCATCAACCCATAGGTGATGCCGATCTTGCGTATCGTCATACGCCGCTCAGGAAACAGGTCCTCCGTGAGCTGCCGCGTGGCGAGTACAGAGTTGCCGAGCGACAACGGTATCTGGGGCAGCGCCAGCAGCACGAAGCCCGAAAGAATGTCGGCGATCTGTGGCACATGCACGGCAGGCAGATGCAGACCGAAACTCTGCGCCAGCTGCGCACCCTCGAGATTGAAGACGATCGCATAGGCGCAACCCAGCAGCGCCACGGGTAGCGCGGCCGGGAACCGCCGATTTCCGAGCAGTAGCACGATGACGCCAAAGGCGACCGCCGCCAAGGCGTATCCTGAGACACCGTCGACCTGGACGTACTTACCGAGCGCCACCGCGGCGAGCTTGAGGCCGAGCCCGAACTGGATGCCGCGGACCACGCTCTTCGGCACCACCCGTGCCAGCCAGTCGAGCAGCCCGGTCACGGCGAACACCAACATGACGACGCCAATCGCAAGGCCAGCACCGTAAAGGGTGGCGGCCGATGTCTGCTGTGCGATCACGATCGCGGCCATCGCCTTGAGTGGCTGAACGGGCATCGGCAGGCGGTATGCGAGGCCGGTGAGTATCTGCATCACACCGAACATCACGAGCACGCTCGTGCCGTCGAGTTGCGCTGCCAGCGCCACTCCAATGAGCAGCGGAACGTCCGTACCCATATCTCCGAACGCACCCGCGAGCTCGTTGCGGTCGAATCGGATCCTGGTGCGAGTTTCCACGAGGCCAGCTCCCATCAAGGCAGTGCGCTAAGGCGCCGGGCGAGCCAGCACTATCTCACGGGTCTGCCTCGCCCAGCTTCGACTGGAAGCTCATGGGAAGGCCGGTCGGTGCCTGAAGGTAGTAGATTCTCTCACCGTGTGCATCCATCGGGCCCTCGGGGTCCAGCCCGTTGGCTCTGGCCTGTTGGGCCCACGCATCCGCATCCTCGACGACGATCTGGAGCATGATGCCCGCCGGCATTCCCGGACCCTCGGGCCAGACTTCGATCCAGCTCTCGCCGGCTGGAAAAACGCAGCCCTGAAACTCGGCCGCCTCCTGTCCATCAGTCGGTGCCACCTCGCCCCCAGCGGTGGGAAGCCCGAGGCCCTTGTCGAGAAACTCGGCCAGCTTCTCCGCCTCGGCAGAGACGGAGCAGAACCGTATTCCCAGGACTTTCAAACCCGACCTCCTCTCGTCTGGCCAGCGCCTGACCGATCTGTGTCCCCGTATGTGTGGCCGGCGGTTGGGCGGCGTCGGGGATCCTCGCGGAACCCTTCTCCCATCGAACAGCTCATCGTCGAATTGTAGCAATAGGTCCGGCACACCGAGGGCAGTGTCGGGCGTCGTCACGGAAATGCTCACCATTCACCTGGGGCCGCAGGGCGAGGTGGCCTACCTCGAGACCCTCGGTCAGCGTTTCGATCGCGTGGAGACCGAGTAGGGGAGAGCGCCGTAGTCCAGCCGCGGTGAGAGGTCCGATCAGTCCTCGTGGCCTCGCCATCCGGGTCCGCGCACGACGCGCCCCGGCGTCGCTCCGGTGTGTTCCCCGGCGCTCAGCACCGGCTCGCCGTTGACCCAGACGTGCTCGACGCCGACTGAGTACTGGTGCGGCTCCTCGAACGTCGCCAAGTCGCCGATCGTCGCCGGATCGAACACCACGACGTCGGCGAAATAGCCCGGCCGCAGGTAGCCGCGCTGGCGGATCCGCAGCTTGTCGGCCGATAGCCCGGTGAGCCGGTGCACCGCCTCGGTCAGCGGGATCACCCCCTCGTCGCGCACGTACTTGCCGAGCAGGCGCGCGAACGTGCCGTAGGCCCGCGGGTGGGGGTTGAACTCGAGAAACACACCCTCCGGTGCGGGCGACCCGGCGTCCGAGCCGAAGCTCATGTAGGGCAGCTTGATCTTCTTGCGGATATTCTCCTCCGACATCAAGAAGTAGATGACCTCCACCCGGCTGCCATCCTCGATCACCAGATCGATCACCGTCTCCGCCGGCGTCGTACCGCGCATCTCGGCGACTTCTTTGAGCGTCTTGCCGCGCAGGTGACGGAGATCCTCGTTCTTGAAGCCCGACAGCAGCGTGCCCTCGTCGCCCGCCATCAGGCGTAGGTTCTCCCACTTGGGCGAGATTATGGCCATCTCCGCCAGCACTTTCTTGCGTACCGCCGGATCCCCGAGCCGCTTGGCCCAGGCCTCGTATCCACCCTCCTGCACCCACACCGGCATGGCCGCGTCGAGGCCCGTGGCGCCGGCGATGTAGGTGTACATGTCGGTGGAGATCTCGAGTCCCTCGGCCCGCACTTCGGCGATGCGCGCGGCTACCTCGTCGATCTTGGAGTAGTTGTCCTGCCCCGCGGCTTTGAGATGGTAGACCTCGGAGCGGATGCCGGCATCGCGGGCGATGGTGATCAACTCCTCCAGCGCTTCGAGCAGGGAGTAGCTCTCGTTGCGGATGTGCGAGATGTACATGCCGTCGTACTCGGCCGCGACCCGAGCCAGCGCGATGAGCTCGTCGGTCTCGGCGAAGAAGGCGGGAGCGTAGATCAAGGACGAGCCGACGCCGAGCGCGCCCTCCTTCATCGCAGTCCGCACCAAGGCCTTCATGCGCTCGAGCTCGTCGGCCGATGGCGCTCGGTTCTCTAAGCCCAGCTCGTGGATGCGCACGGTCGTGGCGCCGACGAACGAAGCGACGTTCGGGGCCACGCCCCGACGCTCGAGGAACTCCAGGTACTCGCCCAGCGTCGTCCACTCGATGTCGTATTCGATCAGCGACTGCCGGCTCTTGTTGTAGACGCTCATCTCCTCGTTCCACGGCCCGTAGGACCAACCTTCGCCAAACACCTCGAGGGTGACGCCCTGGCGGATGTCGGCCTGCGAGAGCCCGTCCTCGATCAACGAATCGGTGGCCCAACTGAGCATGTTGATGAAGCCGGGAGCCACGGCCCTGCCGGTGGCGTCAATCTCTACCGCGCCGCGCCAGCGGCCTTTGCCACCGACGGCCGCGATGCGGTCGCCGACGATGACGACGTCGCCAATCACAGGCTCACCGAGCGTGCCGTCGTACACCGTGCCGCCGCGAATCACCACGTCAGCCGATTGCGGCGGAGTGCAGGCCGCGATCGCCATCCCTAATCCAATCCAACCCCAGCCTGCTCGTCGCATCTGTGTGCCCCTTCGACCCCTGTGTGGATGCACCGTCCCCGTGCCTTCGTACCGCGGCCTTGATTCCCCCGAGTCTACCGGGTGCGCCGCAGCCGAGATTCCAGGGCTCGACGCGCACGGCGGCCGGCCCAACAACGTGAAGGTCTCCAGCCGCAAGCGCCCGTGGCCCTGGCCGCCGGGTTAGTGCGGCACTACTCGACGGTGCTCGACCAGGCAAGTGGGAAGGCTCTGGCGCCGTCGCGTCAACGACCACTGTTTGGCCGTCCGCCGCAGCCCAATCCGGGCCAACTCGCAGGAGCGGAACTGCAAAGGCAGCACCAGAAGATTCCCGCTGAGAGATGCGGCGGGGACGGGTGACCGGTCAGTCGCGGGGCAAGCCGCCGCCGGTCGCCGGCTGGGGCGAGGGCACGACATCCTTCACCGACTCCAGCGTGAAGTCCTCACCCGGATTGATGAACTGGTCCATCTCCAGGTGGTGTTGCTTCTCGTAGAGCTCACGATAGCGTCCGGCCGCCGCTAGCAGCTCGTGGTGGGTGCCGCGCTCGACGATCTCGCCGTGCTCCATGACGAGGATCTGGTCGGCGTTGCGGATCGTCGAGAGACGGTGGGCGATGGCGAAGGTGGTACGACCCTGCTTGAGGCGCTTGAAGCCCTCCTGGATCGCCGCCTCGTTCTCGCTGTCGAGGCTCGAGGTCGCCTCGTCGAGGATGAGAATGCTCGGATCGGCGAGCGTCGCTCGAGCGATCGAAACCCGCTGCCGCTGGCCACCGGAGAGCTTCACTCCGCGCTCACCGATGATCGTGTCGTAGCCTTCGTCGAAGCCGGTGATGAACTCGTCGCATCGCGCCAGACGCCCGGCTTCCTCGATGTCCTCCCGCCTCGCCCCCGGCCGGCCGAAGGCGATGTTCTCGCCGATGGTGCCGTCGAAGAGGAAATCATCCTGCAGGACCACCGCGATCCGCCTTCGGTAGTCGTGCATCCGCACGTCACTCAGATCGTGGCCGTCCACCGTCACGCGCCCCTCCTGGGGGTGGCGGAAGCCCATGACGAGACTGATGACCGTACTCTTGCCCGCGCCGCTCGAACCGACGAGCGCAGTGGTGGTGCCGGCAGGAGCGTCGAAGCTGACGTTCTTGAGCACCGGCCGATCCTCGTTGTACTCGAAATCTACCTTCTCGAAGATGATGTGCCCGCGCACCTGCTCCAGCGCGACGGCGCCCGAGATCTCGGTCTCCGCCTGTTCCGAGAGCACCTCGCGGATGCGGTCGAGACCGGCGAACGCTTCCGTAAACTGAGTCCCGATGTTCGACATCTGCACCAGCGGCCGTACCAGCAGGCCGGTGAACATGACGAACATGAAGATCTCGCCCACCGTCATGCGTCCGGCGAGCACCTCGTGGGCGCCGACGATGCTCATCACCACGCCGACGATGCCGAAGATCAGGGTGGAGATACTGGTGATGCCCGCGACGCCGACCATCGACTTGGCGACGTTGCGCAGCAAGCGGTGGACGCCGGCGGTGAAGATGCGTTCCTCCCGCTTCTCTGCGGTGTAGGCTTTGATCACCCGGATGCCGCCGAGCGACTCGGTCAGTCGCCCCGTGACCTCCGCCTGGATTTTGCCGCGCTCGCGAAAGATCGGCCGGATCCGGGAGAACCCCACCACCATCACCGCGCCGAAGCCGGCGAGGCAGACGAGGGTGAGGGAGGTGAGACGCCAATTGAGCCAGAGGAGCACACCGAGGGCGATGACGGCGCTGAACAAGCCGCCGATCATCTGCACGAACCCGGTGCCCACGAGATTCCGGACACCTTCGGCATCGGTCATGATGCGTGAGATCATCTCGCCGCTCTTGTGGTCCTCGTAGTAGCTCACCGGCAGGCGTCCGATGTGGCGCTGGACGCGCCGCCTCAAATCGACGATGGCCCGCTGGCCGGCCACTCCAAGCATCACCGTCAGCGTGAACGACGTGGCGGCGTTGATCATCGTCGCACCGATGGCGGCGACAGCAATCCACTTCAAATACTCAACCTTGCCCTGACCGATGACGTCGTCGATAAGAAACTTGGTCGACGCTGGCAGTACCATGCCCGCGGTGCGGGAGATGATCAGCAACACGAACCCTAGCGCCATGCGTTTTCGGTAGCGCCAGACGAGGTCCCGGACCTCGGGCCAAACGTCCGTCCACTCGAACTTCTTCTTGCTCTTCTCTTCGTCGCTCATCGCTTACCGCTCGTGGTCGGGCAGCCTATCGCACCGCGGTCCTCGTTGAGGGCGAGAGAACCGCCTCCTGGTGAGCATCCGGTCTCATCTGACCCCCATCCTCCTGACCTGCGTCGCGTGCCCGGACACCCGGCCTGACGACGACCCGGCGCAGGGCTGCAACGATCAGCCGCCGCCAGGATCTTCGAGCTCGATGCCAAGGCCGTCGGCGATCCGGTTGGCGTAGGCGTAGTAGGCAGTGACCTCGACGAGGTCGAGGATATCCCGGTCGCTGAAGCCGGCATCGCGCAACCTCTCGGCGTCGACGCGGGTCACGGCGCCGGGCGCGCGGGTTAGACGGTCGGCGAAGCGCAGCATCTCCAACCGCCTTGGCTCCAGGTCGGCGGTCGCGTAGTTGCCCTCGATCGCCGCCGCCAGCTCATCGTCCTTCAGCGCCCGGCGCAGACCGCGCCGGTGGTGGACGATTCAGTAGTGGCACTCGTTGATCTGGCTGACCACCAGGGCGATCATCTCGCGCTCTGCCCGGCGCAGGCTGCGTGTCGGTGACATGACTGCGCGGTAGAGCTCGTAGTGACTGGCCAGTCCGGCGGGGTGTAGCGAGTGAACGCGCATGATGTTGTCGAGGGCTCCGCTGCTCGGGTCTCGCACCCGGGCGTAGAGCTACTCGAGCTCACCCTCGGCTTGTGCCGGCGCAATGGTCTTTATCCAAGACACGCGATCTACTCGTCCGCAGTCTCGGGAACCCAGCCCCGCGGCACCAGCCGCTGCGGCATGTCGGCGAGCACGAAGCCGGTCACGGCAAGGAGCGCGATCGCCCGGCGAAAATTCTGTGGGTCGACCTTGTCGAGAGTGTCTGCGTCGGTGTGGTGCCAATCGAAATAGTGCTCCCCCACCGTGCGCAGGCCAAGGCCCGGCACACCGGCGCGCATCAGGGGTCCGATGTCGGCGCCGCCGCCACCGCGCTCGATCTGCGCCGCGTCGATGCCCGCGAGCAGGCTGCCGATCTGCTCGAGCTTGGCCAGGGCCGCCGCGTAGACTGGATCGAGGTCTGCCGCCTCCAGATCGACGCCGATGAGCCCGAAGCCGAAGCCCACCGGGCGTTCGACGCCGCCGTCCATCTCGATTGCCGCCACATGGCGGGCAACCTCCTCGACGCTCAGCTCCTCACGGTAGGCGCGGGCGCCGCGCAGGCCATTCTCCTCGTTGGTCCACAGCACCACTCGCAGCGTGCGCCGCGGCTGGAGCCCGAGGCGATCGATCAAGCGCAGGGCCTGCCAGGCCGCGATGCAGGCCGCGCCGTCGTCGTGCACCCCCTCCCCGACATCCCAGGAGTCGTAGTGGCATCCCATGACGACCACTTCCTCGGGCCGCTCGCGGCCCGCAATCTCGGCGCTCACGTTGTAGGACGCGACGTCGGGCAGCATCCGCGCTTCCATCTCGAGATGCACAGTCACCTCGTGACCGAGCTCAGCCATGCGCCGCATCCAGGCCGCGTCCTCGACCGTCACCGCCGCCGCCGGGATCTGCGGCTGCTCCTCGTCGTAGCTCAGGGCGCCGGTGTGCGGAGTCGACAGGCTGTGCCCGGTCGCCGAGCGGGTCAGGGCCGCCACCGCGCCGAGAGCCGCCGCTCGCGACGGCCCACGGCTGCGAAACTGCACCGTGCGGCCGTAGCCCTCCCACTCGACGGCATAGAGCACGATCCTGCCCTCGACTCCGTCGCGCCCCAGAGCGTCGAGCTCCTCGAAGCTACCGACGACGACAACCGGCGCGGTGACCCCTCCCGCCGGCGTGCCGACACTGTTGCCGAGGCCGAGAATACGCATCGAGCGCTCGATCGGAGCGACGACCCGGGCGCTCTCCCGGCCCCGCACCCAGTGCGGCACCATCACGGACTGCTTGCGCACGATGAGTCCCTCGTTCGCCATCCGCTGGGCCGCCCAGTCGATCGCGCGCTCGAGCGCCTGCGAGCCGCTAAGGCGGTGGCCGATCTCGGTCGCCAGGTAGGTCAGCTTCTCCCAGCCCTCGTCGTCGGTCAGCGCCGCTCCCAAGATCTGGCCGGCAGGCTGCCGGTAGGCCGCCGCCAGGTCGGCGGGCGGCCGCGCGCCGACCAGTGCCAGCCGGCTACCGTCAGAGGAGAACGCGAGGCGGGTGATGCCGTAGATGCCCCGAGCGTCGAGGTCGGCTACCTGCTCCCATTCGCCACTGTCCGGGTGCCAGCGATAGAGCCGGCTGTCGTCCCCCATCCAGGCCGCCCCATCCGGCGCCCAGGCGTAGTCCTCGCGACCCTCGAGCATGGGTGTCAGTCGCCGTGTCTCACCACTGCCCAAAACGATTGCCGTCAGCCACCATTCCTCAGGGTCCGACTTGTCGACGTAGCTCATCTCCGCGCTTCCCGGAATCCGCCCCAGAGCGCGG
This sequence comes from Acidobacteriota bacterium, assembly GCA_027296385.1. Classification (GTDB taxonomy): domain Bacteria; phylum Acidobacteriota; class Thermoanaerobaculia; order Multivoradales; family JAHEKO01; genus CALZKB01. The sequence continues at coordinate 8,325 of JAPUJD010000030.1, forward strand.
CCGGGAGACTCGGCGAGAATCGTCCCGACGCCCGGGCCGACCTTGGCTGATTGCAGCGTCATCGGCTCGCCGAGCACGAAGAGGATCAGCTTCTCGGCGTCGGCCCAAGCGTGGTACCCGACCGGGCTGACGTCCGGCAACAGCAGTTCGGGCTCGCTGCCGTCGAGCGGGAAGGCCCAGAGCTGCTGCACCAGATCTCCGTAGTCCCGCACCACCGAGATCGCTTGGCGCCCGGGAATCGGTGTCGGCGAGTACTCGCTCTGCGGGGTGAAGACCAGGACATCGCTCTCGTTCGATACCAGGTCGTAGAGGTAGATGTCCGTCGTCCCGTCTGCGCCCTGCGAGCTGTAGACCAGACCGCTGCCGTCGGGCAGGAACCTCGGTTGGTTGTCGTAGCCCTCTCGGTCGGTGAGGCGTCGCGGCTCACCCACCGTCGAACCGTCAACCGGCAACAAGAAGATGTCGGTCGACGGCGCCTGCGCAAGGACGGCGGCCGCACCGAGGGCGAAAGACAGAACCACCGCAGCTTGACTCGAGATCATCGGACTCTCCAATTTCGACTTCATGAGAGATGCTACAGACCCGCAATGCCGGCCGAGGGTACCTCAACTCCAGGTCTAGGGCAGAGGGCTCCGGAACGACTAGCCGTCACCGCCAGTGGGCTCCAGCGCGGCCCGCCCGCGGGGCAGCGCGAAGCGATCGCGGGTGCGGGTGTACTCGGGCCCGCCCATGCGGCCGATGGCCTTGAGCTCGCCGGCGTCGACGTGCCACCGCTCGTCGACCAACTCGTCGTCGAGATGCAAGAAGACAACCTCGCCGAGCACCAGATTGCCGCCGCCGGCCACCCCGGGGTTGGTGCGAATGACCTGCAGGGTGCGGCATTCGAATGCGATCGGCGACTCGGCCACCCGCGGCGGCGCGACCACCTGGCTGGCGACAGCGGTCAAGCCGGTAAGATCGAACTCGCTCTCGCCGTGCGGCAGCGGTTCGGCGGCCGCCGCCATCTGCAGCGCCCACCCCTCGGTCGCCACGTTGACGACGAACTCGCCGGTGCCGCCGTCGGCCGCCAGGCTGCCGTTGCGTAGCGTGTCCTTCTCCGAGCCGTCCGCCTTGTTGCCGGGGCAGAAGGCCAGGGTCATCGGGCTCGCGCCAACACCACAGAAGAACGAGAACGGCGCCAGGTTGGTCTCTCCGGCCGCCGAGAGCGTCGAGACGACGGCGATAGGCCGCGGCACGATGGCGCCGATCAGCAGCTTGTAGCGATC
>JAPUJD010000300.1 GCA_027296385.1 Acidobacteriota bacterium
CTGCCCAGGACCATGGTGCTGGGAGCACAGCACGTTCTGACCATGTTCGGCGCCACGGTGAGCGTGCCACTCCTGTTCGGCCCGGTCATGGGCATGAGTCCGGTCGAGATCGCCCGCCTGATCTCGGCGGTGATGCTGTGCTCGGGTCTGGCAACGCTCGTTCAAACGACCATCGGCTCTCGACTGCCGATCGTTCAAGGGGTGTCTTTCTCGTTTCTCGGAGCGTTCTTCTTCATCATCAGCGAGACCAGTGCGGAGGCCGAAGCACTGGGCGTGCCCGTCGGCCCTCTCGCCATGCGCTACATCGCGGGAGCCATCATTCTCGGCGCGCTGGTGGAGATGACGATCGGCTTCAGCGGGCTGATCGGAGTCCTGCGCAAGGCTCTCTCGCCGGTCGTGATCGGACCCGTGATCATGTTGATCGGGCTCGCGCTCTTCATGCACGGCGCCCCGAAGGCAGGCACCCACTGGCCGATCTCGGGGTTGACGATCCTGCTGATCATCGTCTTTTCGCTCGTGCTCTCCCGCACAAAGAGGTTCTTCCGGCTGTTCCCGATCCTGACCGCGGTGCTAGGGGTGACGCTCTTGTGCTACGTCTTGTCCCAGATGGGCGTGTTCCCGGAGGGGCATCCCTCGAACGTCAATCTGGCGGCGGTGAGTGATTCCCAATGGGTGCGACTCGATCCGCGCGAGCTCATCTTCCCGTGGGGAACGCCCAAGTTCCATCTCGGCTTCTTCCTCGCAATCCTCGCCGGGTATCTCGCCTCGATCATCGAATCGATCGGCGACTACCACGCGGTCTCTGTCATGTCCGGAGCCGGCGACCCGACCGCGAAGCAGCTGAGTCGCGGCATCGGCTCGGAGGGCATCGGCTGCTTTCTGACCGGCCTCTTGGGCGGATTCGCCTCGACCTCGTACTCCGAGAACATTGGACTCATCGGGCTGACCAAGGTGGCCTCCCGGTGGGTGGTGCAAGTCGGCGGAATCATCCTCGTCGTTCTCGGGATCTTCGGCAAGTTCGGCGGCTTCGCCGCGGCCATCCCCGGTCCGGTGGTGGGTGGGCTCTACTGCGCCCTTTTCGGCTTGATCGCCGCCATCGGCATCCAGCAACTGGCCAAGGCCGATCTGTCGAGTGACCGCAATCTCTTCATTGCCGGTTTCTCGCTCTTCATGGGCCTCTCGGTGCCCGCCTATTTCGCCGCCAGAGCCAGTGCCGACGTCCTTGGACCCGGCCAGACGCTGGCCCTCTACACGCCCACCGCCGAGGGACTGCTGGCCGCGATGCCGGCCACCCTGGGGGGTATCGTGGCCTCGATCGGCTCGACCGGGATGGCGGTGGCCGCTATCCTCGGCATCTTGCTCGACAATCTGATTCCCGGAACTGACGAGGAAAGAGGGCTCCGGTGAGTCGTCTACGAAAACTGTACCGAAACGAAGGAAGGGATCATCGCATGACACGTCACATCAAGAACATCAGCTGGAGCCTTTCGATCGCCCTACTGGCCGTCGCCGGCGGCTTGTTACTTCAAGGTTGCCGCGGCGCCGAAGAGGCGCCGGCTCCCGAAGCCGAAGCCGCGGGCGGCGCGGTCAAGGCGGCATTCATCTACGTCAGCCCGGTCGGCGATGCCGGCTGGACCCTGGCGCACGACAACGCGCGCCAGGTCATCGACGCGCTGCCCTACGTCGAGACCGCCTACACCGAGGCGGTGCCCGAGGGGGCGGAGGCCGAGCGGACCATCAACCAGTACGTGCGCGACGGCTACAACCTCATCTTCACCACCAGCTTCGGCTACATGGACCCGACGATCAACGTCGCGAGCTCGAGTCCGGACGTCACCTTCATGCACTGCTCCGGGTTCAAGACGGCGGACAATGTCGGCACCTACTTCGGCCGCATGTATCAGCCGCGCTACTTGACCGGAATCATCGCCGGCAAGATGTCGGAGTCGAACGTCATCGGCTATGTTGCGGCCCACCCCATTCCTGAAGTGATCCGCGGCATCAACGCCTTTGCCCTGGGCGTTCAGTCGGTCAATCCCGAAGCGAAGGTCCACGTGGTCTGGACGCAAACCTGGTACGACCCGGCGAAGGAACGTGAAGCCGCCGAGAGTCTGCTCGACATCGGCGCCGACATCATCGCCCAGCACCAGGACACGCCCGCACCCCAGCAGGCGGCGGAAAAGCGTGGCCATTACAGCTTCGGCTACAACTCCGACATGTCGAGCTTCGCTCCGGCAGCTCATCTGACCGCGCCGATCTGGAACTGGGATGTGGTCTACGAGGCCGTGGTCGAGCAAGTGCACAACGGCACCTGGGCCTCGTCGCAATACTGGGGCGGCCTGGCGGAGGGAGTGGTCGGTCTGGCTCCCTACAGCGAGCTCGTGCCGCAGGACGTGCGCGACCTGGTCGAAGCCAAGAAGGCCGAGATTGTCGCCGGCACCTGGGACGTCTTCACCGGTCCCATCAACAATCAGGACGGCGAGTCCTGGGTGGCCGACGGCGAAGTGATGGCTGACGGTGACATGCTCGGCATGACCGTGCTCGTCGAAGGAGTCGTCGGGACCACTCCCGGATAGAGGTAACGAGGAGACAACCTTGGGCGAGGCCAAGATCGCGGTAGCGCTCCAGGGGATCACCAAACGATTCCCGGGCGTCATCGCGAACGACCAAGTCGATCTGGAGCTTCTGGAAGGAGAGATCCACACTCTCCTGGGAGAGAACGGAGCCGGCAAGAGCACGCTGATGAACGTGCTCACCGGCATCTACCGCCCAGACGGAGGCACGATCTCGATATGGGGTCGAGCCACCCTGCTCAAGAGCCCCAGGGACGCCATCGACCAGGGTATCGGCATGGTCCACCAGAGCTTCAAGCTCGTGCCCACCCATACGGTGACCGAAAACATCGTGCTCGGACTCGGCAGCGGTCTCGCGACCGTCGGCCTGGACGAAGCCGAGACCAAGGTCGCCGAGCTCTCCCAGCGCTACGGCGTCAAGGTGGACCCTGCGGCCTATGTCTGGCAACTCTCGATCGGTGAGCAGCAGCGCGTCGAGATCCTCAAGATTCTCTTTCGCGGCGCCAAGATCCTGCTGCTCGACGAGCCGACCGCGGTTCTGACGCCGCAGGAAAGCGACGAGCTGTTCCAAACCCTGAGATCCATGCGGGAGGAAGGCCATTCGATCGTCTTCATCTCGCACAAGCTGGACGAGGTCATGGCGATCTCTGATCGGGTCACGGTACTCCGGGGCGGCAAGAATGTCGGCACCGTCCTGGTCAAGGATACGAACCCCCAGGCGCTGTCCAACCTGATGGTGGGCCGCGAGATCAAGTTCGCGACCTTTCCGAGAAAGGAGAAACTGGGGGCCAAGGTTCTCGAAGTCGAGCGAGTGCACGCCCTCAACAGCCGCGGTTTGCCGGCCTTGAAGGGTGTCACCTTCTCGGTGGCGGCGGGCGAGATCCTGGGGTTCGCCGGGGTCGCCGGCAACGGTCAGCAGGAGCTGGCCCAAGTCGTCACCGGCCTGCTCGAGCCGACCGCTGGCAGCATTCGCTTCAACGGCGCCGACATGAAGGATGAGAGTGCCAGGGGGTTCATCGATGCCGGCGTCAGCTACGTGCCGGCCGACCGACATGGTGTGGCGACCGTGGGTGGCATGTCACTGAGCCACAACAGCGTGCTGCGGCGCTACCGTGAGCCGAAATTCGGCAAGGGCCCCTTCTTGAACCTGGCCGCTGCCGTCGGCTACGCCCGGCGCCTGATCCAGGAGTTCAACATCAGCACACCAGGTCCTGACACGCCGGTCCGTTCGCTCTCGGGAGGCAATCTGCAAAAGGTGATCCTGGCGCGCGAGATGACGACCCGGCATGAGCTCCTGGTCGTCATGTCGGCCACTCGCGGACTCGACGTCGGCGCCACCGAGTTCGTCCGCGAGAGGCTGAACGAGCACCGTCACAAGGGCGGCGCCATCGTTCTCATCTCGGAAGACTTGCAGGAGCTCTTGTCGCTCGCCGACCGCATCGCCGTGCTGTTTCACGGCGAGATCATGGGCATCGTCGATGCCCGAAAGGCACAGATCGCGAGCCTCGGCCTGATGATGGCCGGTCAAGTCCAGGCG
>JAPUJD010000301.1 GCA_027296385.1 Acidobacteriota bacterium
TACCATATGTCGGGAGAGGAAGCGTGCGAGTACGGCCTGATCGATCGCGTCGTGAGTCAGCACGACGCGGCGGGCAAGCGGAAGGGGGGCAGCGGCCCCAGCAGCATCGGAGGCGATAAGGCATGAAGAAGCGGGACGACGACGCCAACCTGTCGTGCTCCTTCTGCGGCAAGAGCCAGCGAGAGGTCAAGAAGCTGATCGCCGGGCCCACCGTCTACATCTGCGACGAGTGCATCGAGCTCTGCAACGACATCATCGCCGAGGAGTACGGTCAGGAGGAGCCGCCCGCCGCGACATCGCGCGTGCCGAAGCCGCGCGAGATCAAGGAGTCGCTGGACGAGTACGTCATCGATCAGGAGCGCGCGAAGAAGATCCTGGCCGTCGCCGTGCACAACCACTACCGGCGGATCGAGTACTTGGAAAAGACGCGCACCGACGTCGAGCTGCAGAAGTCCAATATCTTGCTGATCGGGCCCACCGGCACCGGCAAGACGTTGCTGGCGCAGACGCTGGCTCGTCTGCTGCACCTGCCGTTCACGATCGCCGACGTGACTACGCTCACCGAAGCGGGCTACGTCGGCGAGGACGTCGAGAACATCATCCTCAAGCTCTATCAGGCTGCCGGGAACGACAAGGAGAAGACCCAGCGCGGCATCGTCTACATCGACGAGATCGACAAGATCGCGCGCAAGAGCGACAACCCCTCGATCACCCGCGACGTCTCGGGCGAGGGCGTGCAGCAAGCGCTGCTGAAGATCCTCGAAGGCACGATGTGCAACGTGCCGCCGCAGGGTGGCCGCAAGCACCCGCACCAGGAGTTCCTACAGATCGACACCACCAACATCCTGTTCATCTGCGGCGGTGCGTTCGTCGGCCTCGAGGAAGCCATCGATCGACGACTCAACCAGAAGACCCTCGGGTTCGGCGCAGAGATCAAGGAGCGCAAGAATCAGCGCAATCCCGAGACCCTGAGGCAGTGCAGCCCCGAGGACCTGATCAAGTTCGGGTTGATCCCTGAGTTCGTCGGGCGCCTGCCGGTGGTGGCGACGCTCGATGAGCTCGACGTCCATTCCCTGGTGCGGATCCTCAAGGAGCCAAAGAACAGCCTGGTGCGTCAGTACCAGACGATGTTCGAGCTCGAGGACGTGGACCTCCGGTTTACCGACGGCGCCCTCGAAGCGGTGGCCGGCGAGGCTCACAAGCGCAACGTCGGTGCCCGTGGGCTGCGCATCATCCTCGAAGAGCTCATGCTCGATCTGATGTACGACATCCCGTCGCAGAGTGACGTCGGAGATGTCGTGATCACCAAGGACATGGTCCGCAACCGGACCCGCAAGACCTTGCTCAAGCGCGCGGTCTGAGCGACGGGAGCCCCGGCGAATGCCCATCCAGAAATCTTTCATCGAAAAGTCTCCAGAAACGCTGCCGGTCGTGCCGTTGCGCGACATGGTCGTGTTTCCGCACATGATGGCGCCGTTTCTCGTTGGACGCGAGAGCTCCGTCAAGGCGCTGGAGACTGCGCTCGACGGACCGGGCAAACAGATCTTTCTGGTCACCCAGACCGATCCGAAGGTCGACGAGCCACAGCGCGACGACATGCACGAGCTCGGCGTCGTTGCCAAGGTGGTGCAGAACCTCCAGTTGCCCAACGGCAACGTCCGGGTTCTGGTCGAGGGGATCTCCCGTGCCAAGGTGCTGAAGCTGCATCGTGATGGCGACACTCTGATGGCCGATGTCGAGATCTACACCGTCGACTACCCGATGGACGAGCGGGTCGAGGAGTACATCGCCAAGGTGCTCGGCGTATTCGAGCAGTACGCCAAGCTCTCTCACCACCTGGCCTTCGAGGGCCTCGTCTCGACGATCAAGACCGACGAGGTCGATCGCTTCGCCGATCAGCTGGCGGCCCACCTGATGGTTTCGACCATCGAGAAGCAGGCCCTGCTGGAGCTCCTCAACCCGTACGAGCGCCTTCAGCGGCTGCACGATCTGCTCGACGTCGAAGTCGAGAAAGTGAACATCGACAAGCGCATCAACGTCCAGGTCAAGAGGCAGATGGAGAAGGCGCAGAAGGAGTACTACCTCAACGAGAAGATCAAGGCCATCCATCAGGAGCTCGGCCGCAAGGACGATCGCTCCGACGAAGTGGAGGAGCTGCGAGAGAAGATCGAGCAGGCCGGTCTGCCGGAGGCCGTCAGGGAAAAGGCGGACCAGGAGCTCAAACGCCTCGAGGCCATGCCGCCGGTCTCGGCAGAGGCTACCGTCTCGCGCAACTACATCGAGTGGCTGGTCGCTGTGCCCTGGAAGAAGAAGAGCCGAGAGAACAGGAAACTCGCGAGAGCGCAGAAGATCCTCGACGAGGACCACTACGGCCTCGACGAGATCAAGGAGCGCGTCCTCGAGTTCCTGGCCGTGCGTCAGTTGACGCAGCAGACCCAGAGCTCGATCCTCTGCTTCGTCGGACCTCCCGGCGTCGGCAAGTCGTCGCTCGCCAAGTCGATCGCGCGCTCCATGGGCCGCAAGTTCGTCCGCCTGTCGCTCGGCGGCGTGCGGGACGAGGCGGAGATCCGCGGCCATCGCCGTACCTACATCGGCGCCTTCCCCGGCCAGATCATCCAGATGATGAAGAAGGCCGAGACCGTCAACCCGGTCTTCCTGCTCGACGAGATCGACAAGATGGCGATGGACTTTCGCGGCGACCCCTCGGCGGCCCTGCTCGAGGTGCTCGATCCGGAGCACAACGGCGCCTTCCTCGACCACTACCTCGACGTCGAGTACGATCTCTCGAAGGTCATGTTCATCGCCACGGCGAATGTCACGCACAGCATCCCGCCGGCGTTGCACGATCGCATGGAGACCATCCAGCTCACCGGCTACACGCTGTCGGAGAAGCTCGAGATCGCGCGCCAGTTCCTGTTGCCCAAGCAGCTCGAAAAGCACGGCCTGAAGAAGAAGTCGGTCCGGTTCGACGACGAGGCGATGAAAGGGCTCATCGAGGGCTATACCCGCGAGGCCGGCGTGCGCAATCTCGAGCGGGAGATTGCCAAGATCTGCCGCAAGGTGGCGCGAAAAGTCGTCGAGGACGACAAAGCCGGCAAAGTCACGGTAAGCGCCGGGAGCCTCGACGACTACTTGGGCAAGGTCAAACACCGCCGCCGCGAGAAAGGGCAGGAGGCCGAGATCGGTGTGGCCACAGGCCTGGCCTGGACCCAGGTCGGCGGCGAGCTGCTCGAAACCGAAGTCGGCCTGATGCAAGGCAAGGGCAAGCTCAGTCTGACCGGAAAGCTCGGCGAGGTGATGCAGGAGTCGGCTCGTGCCGCGGTGTCGTACCTGCGCAGCCGTTCGGACCTACGGGGTGTCGATCCGGACTTCGCCGCGAACCACGACCTCCACATCCATGTGCCGGAGGGAGCGATCCCCAAGGACGGACCGTCGGCTGGTATCACGATGGCGACGGCGCTCGTCTCGGCAGTGACCCAGGTCCCGGTGCGCAAGGACTTGGCGATGACCGGCGAGATCACCCTGCGTGGCAAGGTGCTGCCGGTAGGCGGGCTCAAGCACAAGATCCTGGCCGCCTATCGGGCCGAGATCACCGAGATCATCTTGCCGGCCGCGAACGAGAAGGACCTCGAGGAACTGCCGGAAGAAGTCCGCGAAAAAATACAGTTCCACCTCGTCGAGTCGATGGACGAGGTGTTGCGGATCGCCCTCGACGGCGATCCGAGTACAGTACCCGGCCCCGAGGCGACGATGGGGGAGAGCTCTCCCGAGCCGCCGTTGGGTACCGTTCAGTAGCTTCTTGGGCTACAATGCAGTCCCTGTCTCGGGTTTCCCGAGATCCTTCCCAATCACAACGAGTTCCCGCGCTTCCCGCGCTGTGGAGATCACTAGAGAGACCAATGGCTTTGAAGATCGAGTCGGGTCAGTTTATTCGATCGGCGGTATCCGAGGCTGACTTTCTCGACGACGGCTATCCACAGGTAGCTTTCGTCGGCAGGTCCAACGTCGGCAAGTCGAGTCTCCTCAACCGTCTCCTGGGCCGCAAGTCCCTGGCGCGGATCAGCTCGACGCCGGGCCGCACCCGGGCGATCAACTACTTCCTTATCAACTCGAGCTTCTATTTCGTGGACCTGCCGGGTTTTGGGTATGCCAAGGTGAGCAAACAGGTACGTCGAGACTGGGCCAGGCTGACGGAGAAGTACTTCGAGAGCGTTTCCGATCCAACGCGTGTCATTCAGCTGGTCGACGCCAAGGTCGGTGCCACCAACCTCGACCGCGAGGCCGCCGAGTACTTCGACAGCCTGGGAGTTCCGACGACCGTGGTCGCGACCAAGATCGACAAGGTCCCGCGCAGCAAACAGATCCGGCAATTGAAGGCCATACGCAACCAACTGATGCTGAGCAACGACTCGGCCCTGATCCCGTTCTCCGCCGTCAGGGGCGATGGCGTCAAGGAGCTCTGGCGGGAGATCGGGTCCTTCCTGCAACACCCATCCTCTTCTCATCAAGCCACACTGGGAGCCTCATGAGCGAATCCACCGAAACCACGCGCAAAGTCGAAGCCGTCGAACAGCTGGGAGCCGCCGAGTCGCAGGCGACCGAGGTTCTGGACGAGAAGGCTACCTCCCGAGTGACCGAGAAGGCCGGGAGCAGCGAGGAAGACAGCCGCGGCCGCGCCGCCAAGCGCAAGCGCACTTCGCGGGATCGCGAGCGTGGCGACATGCTCGACATTCGCGCACTCAAGGAGATGACGATCTCCGAGCTGAGCGCGATTGCCAAGAAGTACGAGATCGACGGAGTCAGCAATCTGCGCAAGCAGGAGCTCATCTTCAAGGTTCTCCAAGGACAGACCGAGAAGAGCGGCCTCATATTCGCCGAGGGTGTGCTCGAGTGCCTGCCGGACGGTTTCGGCTTTCTGCGCGCGCCCGAGTACAACTACTTGCCCGGTCCGGACGACATCTACGTGTCGCCGTCGCAGATCCGGCGCTTCGATTTGCAGACCGGCGATACCGTGTCGGGCCAGGTGCGCCAGCCCAAGGATGGTGAGCGCTACTTCGCCTTGATCAAGGTCGAGGCTGTCAACTTCGAGCATCCCGACGTCACGGGCGACAAGGTCCTCTTCGACAATCTCACGCCTCTCTATCCGATGGAGAGGTTGTTGATGGAGAACGGCGACGATCTCTCCTGCCGGGTGTTGGATCTGGTGACGCCGATGGGCAAGGGACAGCGAGCGCTGATCGTGGCGGCGCCCCGGACCGGCAAGACGATGTTGCTGCAGTCGATCGCGCACGCGATTGCCCACAACAGCCCGGAATCCGACCTGATCGTGTTGCTGATCGACGAGCGCCCGGAAGAGGTGACCGACATGCAGCGCTCGGTCCAGGGAGAGGTCGTGTCCTCGACCTTCGACGAGCCCCCCACCCGGCACGTTCAGGTGGCCGACATGGTAATCGAGAAGGCCCGGCGACTCGTCGAGCACAAGAGAGACGTCGTCATTCTCCTCGACTCGATCACTCGACTGGCTCGCGCCTACAACACCGTACAGCCGCCCTCGGGCAAGGTCCTCTCGGGGGGTATCGACGCCAACGCGTTACACCGCCCGAAGCGCTTCTTCGGTGCCGCGCGCAACATCGAGGAGGGCGGCTCGCTGACGATCATCGCCACCGCCTTGGTCGACACGGGCAGCCGAATGGACGACGTCATCTTCGAAGAATTCAAGGGCACCGGCAACTGCGAGATCCACCTCGACCGCAAGCTGATGGACAAGCGGGTCTTCCCGGCGATCGACATCAACAAGTCGGGTACCCGCAAGGAAGAACTGCTGATGTCGGCCGATGAGCTGCGGCGCCTCTGGGTGCTGCGCAAGGTCCTCAACCCTCTGTCATCGGTCGAGAGCATGGAGCTCCTGATCGACAAGCTCAAGAAGACCGAGAGCAACCAGGACTTTCTGGCCGCGATGTCCAAGTAGAGAAACGCCGCAGGCCAGCGTGCCCCACGTCGTGGAGTGGGCGCCGGCAGCTGTCGGTCGCTGCGCTAGAGGGTGGGCTGTACAATCCGGTCGGCGATGCAACTGTCCAGCAAGCTCCGAGTCGGCATCGTCGACTTCCTGAACGCGTGGCCCCTGGCCTGGGGCTTTCTCGTCGGCGAGCTCGACGACGTCTTCGAGCCGGTCTACCTGCCGCCCGCCGAGGTCGCGCGCGAGCTGGCGGCGGGCAGGATCGACATCGGTTTGATTCCCTCGATCGAGGTCCAGCGGGTCCCTGACCTGACCGTCGTGCCGGGCCTTTGTGTCGCCGCCACCCACGAGGTGCGTAGCGTGATCCTCCTTTCCCGCGGCCCGATCGAGGGCATCCGGCGGCTGGCCCTCGATCGCAACAGCCGGACGTCGGCTGCCCTGGTCCAGATCCTGCTTCAGGCGCGCTACGGGATCGAGCCTACGCTCGAGGTCGCCTCGCCCGATGCCGACGAGATGTTGAGCCGGGCGGACGCCGCGCTCATCATCGGTGATCCGGCGCTTCATCTCGACCGCGCCGGTTATCAGGTCTGGGACCTGGCCGCCGAGTGGCGTCGTCTGACCGGTCTGCCGTTCGTCTTCGCGGTCTGGGCCGTGCGGTCCGAGGCCGTGGAACGAGCGGTGGAGATCGGCGCCCAGCTGACGGAGAGCCTCGATCTCGGGCTCGGCCGGCTCGAGGAGATCGCCGAGCGAGCCCAAACGCAGCTCGGTGTCGGTCGTGCCGAGGCGCTGACCTATCTGACCGAGAACCTGAGCTATCGCCTCGACCCAGACGCGCTCGCCGGCCTGCGAGAGTTCTACCTGCGCGCCGCGGATCAAGGCTTGATCGAGCGGCCGCGGGAATTAAG
>JAPUJD010000302.1 GCA_027296385.1 Acidobacteriota bacterium
AGAGAGCCATGGGTTTCGGCGTACTGGTCGATCGAGCGCCGTGAGAGGACTCTGAAGGCGCCAATCTGGGCGAGATCGGTCGTCAACGCTTCGGTCATCGCGGCGGCGAAGTACTCTCCCCCGCGCTCGGGCGACAGGTCCTGCAGCGGCAAGACGACGATGGCCGACACCTTGTTCGCCGACGCCGCCGGCGGTTCCAGACTCCGCATCAGGAACACCGCGGCGGAAGCCGCCAGAACTAGGACGCCGGCGGCAATCCCCCAGCGCAGAACGTTCGGCCGGCTGGCAACCGGCTTGGCGGAGACCTCTTTGGGCTCGACGATCAGGCGGTAGCCCCGCTTGGAGATCGTCTCGATGTAGCTCGGCTCTTGCGCATGGTCCCCCAACGCGCGGCGCAGCTCCGCCATGGCCCGCGTCAGAGCGGAGTCGGCGATGAAACGTCCCTCCCACACCGAGCCCACGATCTCCTCCTTGGAGACTACGCCGCCGTGGTGGCGGACCAGCAGGAGCAGCAGATCGGTCAGCTTGGGCTCCAGGCGCACGCTACCGGCATCTCCCGTCAGTCGGTTGAGGCTGGGCTCGAACAGCCAGTCTCCAATCTGCACCGGCACGTCGCCAGCTGCGCCACCAGTCTCCGAGGCTGTTGGTGGCTCTCGATCGGATCCGGGGAAGGGGGTCACCGTCTGGGCCATTTCATAGAAGTCTACGGCACCGCGCGGGCGAGGGTTGTTCCAAAGGCTCGTTTTTGCAGGCTATACGGGTATCTGAGGCGAATCCGAGGCAAAAGCGAGCCTTGGCAGTCACTCCGAGCAAGATAACGAGCAGGATCGGCGGATCCTCGCTCCAGCGCGGGCGAAAGCCAGGACTTCCTTGGGCGATCGGTAAAGACCTGGAGTAGGCCCACGAGTCACCGTGTCTGTCGTGGACACCGCATCCTCGACCCCGCCCCGGATGGGCCTGCCAGCCGTTGGATTCGGCTGGCTCGCGTACGTTCTCTGGAGCCTGCTGGCGCCGATCATGTCCTCCGCTTCGCAGGTTGGCGCTCCAGCCCTGACGGCGGCGGTGAGGGCCGCCGCCGGAATGCCGGGCGGGATGCAGCACCGGCTCGAAGAAGCCTTCATCCTGGCCAATCAGACGGTCGAGGGCGTCGCGGCTTGCCGCGAGCTGTTCGCCGAGCTTGACCAGCCGGCCGAGCGCTCGCTGGCTCTCACGCTCTACGTGCCGGCGTCCGGCACGCAGGAGCGCCGTATCTGCAGTCGGGGAGTGGCGGCCTTCACCGCCGTCGGCAGCCGGGTGACCTATCTCTGCCGGGATTTCAGACGGCTAGCCGCCCCCCGAGCCACCATGACTCTCGTCCACGAGGCTCTTCATCTCGCCGGCCTGGAGGAAGCGCCAACTCATGCCGATGCACTCTCCTCGGCCGAGATCAATGACCTCGTGACGTCGAGCTGCGAGCTCTAGCCTGCATTTCTCAGCCCGCCGTGAAAGTCGGCGATTCTCAGTGGGATTAAGACCCTACCGCGTGGCGTGTGTCCTTGTTTGGCGAGGCGAGATACTATCGCGATTCGCGGATGACACCTCTGAAAGGACTTCGCGTGGGGGGCTGTTTGCCGATGATGGCGAGCTGAGATGGGACGCCGCCCAACTCACTCTTGGAGGACCCCGACATGGCTCGAAATCTGCTTTGGCTGACAGCCGCGCTCATCTGTTCTCTGAGTACTGGCACCGCAACCTGGGCCCAGAACGGCTGGGCCGAGGGCTCGTTCACCGTCGACGGCGAAATGATCACGATCGAGCACATCACCGTGCACGAACAGGAGGATCCGTTCGAGGAAGGGCAGACGGCGTATCTCTTGACGCTATCGGAGCAGAAGATCCCGTACGTCGAGGTGGACGACATGTGTCCCGGCGAGTACGGCAATCGGGCCATCCAGCTGAAAGTGGATCAGAACCGAGAGATCTTCATGACCAACTACTGCTTCCAGGGCGGCAACTCGTCGGGCGAGACGTTCGTCGTTACGTTCGAGTCCTTCGGGCCGCAGGAGTACAGCGGTAGCGTGGCCGCCGAGCTCGAAGTATTCGATTCGAAGGTCGCTTTCGATCTTCGTTTCAGTGCCCTGTTGCCCGAGGAGCTGCCAGGCGAGCTTCTGCCGGCGGGCGGTGGCGAGCCGGGTGCGGCCTACCTGGCCTGGACGGCTGCGGTGAAGAGTGGCGATCTGGAGCGGATCAAGGCGCTGCTGTCACCCGATCAGCTCGAAGGGTTCGATGCCCTGCCTGCCGAGGAGCAAGAAGAGAACGTCGAGTTTCTGCAGATGATGGCGCCCAACGAGGTTGAAGTACTTGGCGGCCGATTGGTCGACGACATCGCCTACTTGGAGATCAGGGCGACGATGGAGGGGGAGCCGGCAAGCGGCGAAGTCAAGCTCGAGCACGGGGGAGGAATCTGGGTCGTCGTGAGCGAGAGCTGGTCGAACTGAAGCGGGGGTCCCGGTCGCCGGGGTCTGGTCGAGCCGGGCACTGTGGCAGTGGCCGGGTCGAAGGTCAAGGCTAATCACACCGTATGGACTGTGCCTCCTTTGCTGGCGAGGAGAACGCGATGTCGGTCCTCGAGGGCCGCGGGTCTGCCGGGACGAGCTCTGGGGAGTGAGCGAGACGACGGGCTGGCAGACTGATCTGACCTACGTCGCCGACGTGGTCGAGGTGTCGCCACCCTTCGACCTGATCGCTCATCTCTCCCGAGTCGCGAGTGAACCGGTTGGCGGCTCACGCGACTGTACGGATGGAGTTGGTGATGAGACGACCCGAACAGATCCTCGACGAGCTGCTAGTGCTCGAGTGTCAGAACGGCGATCGAGCCGCCCTCGAGCTGCTCGTCGAACGCTGGCAGCCGCGGTTGCTTCGGCTGGCCCGGCGCTTGACGCAGGGCGACGAGGCGGGCGAGGCGGTTCAGGAGGCCTGGTTGGCGATCGTTCGCGGGCTTGGCCGACTGGAAGACCCGGCACGTTTCGGCACCTGGGCGTACCGGATCGTTGCCTTCAAGTGCGCTGACTGGATTCGCCAACGACAGCGCGGCCGACGAATGGAGCAACGGGTTACGGCGCAGCCGCAGCCCGTCGCCTCGAAGATCGGCGTCGCGGAGACCGGCGCCGACGAGACCGGGGCCGAGGGCGACATTGCGGCACTGCGTGCAGCTCTTCGCCGGTTGCCGCCGTCCCATCGGGCGATCCTCGAGATGCACTACCTCGACGAGCTCCCGGTGGCGGAGATCGCGGCGGTCTTGGGGATTCCGATCGGCACCGTCAAGTCCCGGCTCTTTCACGCCCGGAAACGACTCCGGGCGACCCTGGAGGAAGCATCATGAAGAAGCGCGACATCGACACCCTGATTCGTGAGGCCCTGAGCCACGAGGACCAGGAGTTCCTGGACAGCCTCGAGGAGCCGAGCCTGTCAGAGCAAGTGACCTACCTCTTCCGAGGCCGCTGGCGCTGGCTCAACGCGCTCAGCATCGCTGTTGCAATGATCCTGTTGGTGGTCGGCGTCTACTGCCTCGTCGAGTTCATGAGCACCGACGAAGTGCCGGCGATGCTGCGCTGGGGTGGAGGCGCACTCTTCTGCTTGCTCGGCACCAGTTACATCAAGCTCTGGGCCTGGCTCGAGCTCGAGCGCCACGCGGTCACCCGCGAGATCAAGCGGCTTGAGCTGCAAGTCGCGCATCTGGCGGCGGCGTGGGAGGGCAACCGATAGCGTCGGGCCGAGCGGTGGATAGGGACAGGCGCCAGTCCCTGCTGCTACAATCGGCCATCCGGCCATGGCAGCAGTCCGCGTTCGCGGTTTTTCTGCCGTCGTAGTCGGGCTCTGCATAGGCGCCGAGCGATTCTTGGCGACACCGGAAGAAAGGAACAGATCATCGCTGCAAAAGTCTTTGTTGGAAACGTGAGCTTCGACACCCTGGCCCCGGACATCGAGGCTCTCTTCTCGTCGGTGGGCGACATCGTCGAGGTCTTCATGCCGGCCGATCGCAACACCGGCCGCCCACGCGGTTTCGCCTTCGTCGAGTTCGCTGACGAGGATGCGGCGGCACGCGCGATCGAGGAATTCGACGGCCACGAGCTCGGTGGACGCAACTTGCGCGTCAACGCCGCCGAAGCGCGTGCGCCTCGCGCGAGCATGCCACCGTCGCAGTATCAGCGCGGCGGCCGCAACGAGTACGGCAAGCCATCGCGGCCCAAGGGCAGCCGGCGTAACGCCCGCGGCAAGAAGCGCAGCCTGTAGGCGCCAGCGTCATTTGCTCGGCCAGGGGACATTCCGGCCGTGTCTGTTATCCGGCGTGCAGGCCGGAACCACGAGCTGGTCAGCTAGCGGCGTGTCGAGGCGGTGAGCTCCGGATCTTCCCTCTCCGCGTCGGCAGCCAGCAGGTGACGATGGTTCCGCCCTCATCGCGGGCCTGCAGGCTGATCTTGCCGCCGTGAGCCTCGAGGATCTCGCGACACAGCGGCAAGCCCAGGCCCGTCCCTGTTTGCTTGGTCGAATAGAAGGGCAGCAGCGCCTTCTCCATCGTTTCGGAGTCCATGCCGCGGCCGCGATCGAGCACCTGGAGATAGGTTCCGGCCAGCGTCTCGCGCACCCGCAGATCGACCGGGCTCCCGGCTTCGCCGGCTTCTACGGCGTTCTTCACCAGGTTCTGGACCACTTGCCTCATCTGCGACGGGTCGAAATACCCGCGCTTTGGGGGCGCCTCGTCGAGGCGCAACGTCGGATACTCCGAGAAGCCGCTCAAGAACTCCTCCCAATCGACGGCTGCGGGTCGGGGTGCCGGCAAGCGCGCGAACCGAGCGTAGCTTTCGATGAAGTGCCGTAGATGCTGCAGCCGGTCGCGGATCGACTCGAAGACCCCCTCCATGCGATCCGCGTGCTCGGGCTCGCGGTGGATCCGCTGGGCCGAGTGCACGAGCGAGGAGATCGGCGCCAGCGAGTTGTTGAGCTCGTGGGAGATGACGCGGATGACCTTCTTCCAGGTCTCGGCCTCCTGCCGGCCGAGCTCGCCGGTGAGGCGGCGGAGTAACACCAGCCGATGGTGGCTCCGGTTGAGCTGAAAGTGGCGCTGGGAGAGGTGGTAGGTCTCGCTCTGCGCTTTTCCGGGCACGGTGAAGAGCCCGTCGGTCTCACTGCTCAGGATCTCTCGCATCTCGGGCGGGCATCCGGCCTGGATCTCAGCGAAGGTGCAGCCCTCGAGCTTGACCCCGCCGGTCAGCAGGCGCCGCGCCTCCCGGTTGGAGTAGATGATACGGTCGATCTGGTTCACCAGCAGGATCGCAGCCGGTGAACGGTCGAGGGCGGTCTGCAGCAGCAGCTCGCGCTGGCGCACGGCTTGGCGCTCCTGCTGGAGAATCTGGCCTACTTCGTTGTAGTGGCGGACGAGATCTCCCACCTCGTCGGTGCGGCGGTAGGCCAGGCGGACACTGAAGTCGCGGTCGCGGAAGCTGCGGATTCCGTCCGAAACTCCCCGTACGACGCGATCGAGCGGGCGCAACAGGCGGCCGACGAACCAGGCGCCGAGAGGCAGGCCGACCAGCAGGATGACAAGAAAGATCGCTAGTGGGGAGAGATCCGGCAGCTGCGTCGCGGCAGTGGCGATCGCCGCCATCAGGATCAGGAGGACGAGGAAACCCGCCGTGAACTTGCCGGCCAGCGAGAAGCGCGGCTGCTTGGACGTCTCGCGGGTTGCGGACGAGGTCGTGGGCGGCGCGGGTTGGACCATCGCCGGCGACACTAACCCCTGGGCCTGCGCTCGATCTCGATCCCGAGGCGCGACATTTTGCGATAGAGCGCCTGGCGGCTGAGCCTGAGCTCGTCCGCCGCGTGGGCGATCACTCCGTCGGCCGTGGTGAGCGCGGCCAGCAGTCGCTGACGCTCGGCCTCCTCATCGCCGGATAGTGTCGGCGCAGAGCCCCCGCGGGGCCCAGCCAGACCGAGGTTCTCGACCGACAGTTGCCCTTCGCCGGCTAGCAGGGTGGCGCGTTGGATTCGATTCTCCAGCTCACGTACGTTGCCGGACCAGTCATGGCGTAGGAGAGCCCCCTGAGCCGCAGGGGAGAGGGCCGCTTCGAGCTCTCCCGTCTCCTTGGCCAGCTCGGTCAGGAAGTAACGCGCCAGCGGCAGGATGTCGTCCCTGCGCTCGGCCAGCGCAGGCAGCTCCAGTTCGACGACGTTGAGGCGAAAGTAGAGGTCTTCCCGGAACGTCCCATCAGCCATGGCCGCCTCCAGGCTGGCGTTGGAGGCGGAGAGGATGCGTACGTCGACCCTGTGCGTCTTGCTGCTGCCGAGGCGTTGGAACTCGCCGCTCTGCGCGATCCGTAGCAGCTTGACCTGGCCGGCGAGCGACAAAGCGTCGATCTCGTCGAGGAACAGGGTGCCGCCGTGCGCCGTTTCGAAGTGGCCGATGCGACGGTTGCGCAGACCGGTGTAAGCACCGGGCTCGGCACCGAAGAGCTCGCTCTCCATGAGCTCTTCCGGGATGGCGCCGACGTTGACGCGGACAAAGGGTCGATCACGCCGCCGCGAGTTGGCCTGGATGATCTCGGCGATGCGCTCCTTGCCGCTGCCGCTCGGGCCGGTGATCAGGATCGGAGCGTTGGACCTCGCCACGTTGATGGCGAGTGAGACCACCCGGTGCATCGCCTGGCTGGCGTAGACGAGGCCACGCAAGTCGTGCTGCGTCGCCAACTCGGCACGCGACTGCTGCAAGTCATTGCGCAGCTGCTCGTTCTCCAGCTCGAGCGCTCGCAGCCGGATGAGGTTGCGCACCGTGGCGACGAGTTTTTCGTCGTCCCATGGCTTCTCGACGTAGTCCGACGCGCCTTCGCGCACCAGCTCTACTGCGGTCTCGAGCGAGGCCCAGGCCGTCATTAGCAGCACCGGCAGACCCGGCTGGATCTCGGTCAGCGAGTGGAAGAGCTCGATTCCCGCCTCTCCAGTGGTCTCGTTGCGGTCGAAGTTCATGTCCTGCACCACAGCGCCCAGAATCTCGCGCGAAGCGATCTCACGAGCCTCGTGAGGGGTGGCAGCCGCCAGGTAAGGGATGTCGTTGAGGTCGAACAGCAGCTCCAGCGCCTTGACGACTGCAGGTTGGTCGTCGACGAGGAGTACGCGGAGCGCTTGAGGGGTCATGAGCGGATTCTACGCGCCGCAGGCTGCTCGCGCAGCTCGGGGCTAGTCGTCCGAGCCGCCCGCGGCCGCGATCAGACGCTTCGGGTAGCGATCTCGGGGGAGACCAGGGTTGCCCGCTGGGCCGGCACGTAGGCCGCCACGACACCCGTTACCCAGAGCAGCAACATGCCTCCCACGAGCAGCGGCCATTCGAGCTTCGGAGAGTCGGCGATGCTCACCAGCACGAAGTTGAGGCCGTAGGTCATCGCGGCGCCGAGGATCAGGCCGATTCCCGTGATAATCCAGTTCTCGACCAGGAAGTAGCGCACGATGTCGCCCTTGGTCGCGCCGAGCGCCCGTCGCGTGCCGATCTGCCGGGTGCGCTGGGTGACCGAGAAGGCGGTGAGGCCGACGATACCGAGCGAGGTGATGAGCAGCAACAGGAAGCTGACGGCGGAGAGCATCTTGATCATGGCGAGCTGGGCCGAGTAGTAGTCCTCTCGGTACTCGCCGAGGGTCTCGACCCGCACGATACGTTCGGGGTTGATGCCCAGCACCCTCTGCTCGAGGCCGGAGAACACGCTGTCTATCGCGCCCTCATCGACCCGCACGATGTAGCGCATGCGCCGATCGCTGCCCGGCTGGCCGGGAAAGAAGAGGACGCGGTGCTTACCGTTGTCCCAGGTGGGCCATGAGTTGTCCATGTCGCTCACAATGCCGACGATGGTGTTGGTCAACTGCCCCTCGTCGTTCTGGACCATCTTGCCCAACGCGTCACCCTCGGGATAGTAGGCGTTCGCCAGGGTCTCGGTGACCAGGACGTTGCGGTGCAGGATGTCGCCGTTCTCGTCCTCGTCGAATTCGAAGTCACCCGGCTCGAACCTCCGGCCGGCCAACAGCTCGAGGCCAAAGGTGTCGACCACGTGGTCCGAGACGATGTAGTAGGGAGTGCTTTCGCTGTCCAGTTCCGAGCCGAGTGCCTTGCGGCTAGTCGCACTCCCACCGCCGCTGATTGGCACCGAGGTGGTCGCCAGGGCGTCACGAACGCCGGGGAAGGAGCGCAGGCTCGCGAGGTCCTCGCGCTCGAGGTTCTCGACGAATTCCTCCTCCTTGAACTCGGCGCCGAACGGCTCGGTGGTGACGACCATCAGGTTGGCCTCGTCCATGCCGGACTCGTGGGTGTACTGGGCGCGGAAATCGAGCGTCACATTGATGCAGTTGACGACGATCGCCAGGGTCAGCCCGACCTCGAGCGTAATCAGCCAGAAGCGCGTCTTGTTGTGCATGAGGGCGCGGAGGATCGGTCCGAAGTGCATGAGGTTGTCTCCTTACTGGAGCTTGAGATGGGAGGCGGGGGCGACCCGGCAGATGCGCCAGGCAGGGTAGACACCGGCGATCAGGCCGGAGACCAACGACAGCAGAACTCCGGCGCCGACCATGTTGAGGTCGAGGCCGAAGCTGAAGGTGTCGTCGAAGAGGCCGTTGATCAGCTCGAGCGCCAGGGCGGAGAGGACGATGCCGATGCCACCGCCGAGCAGGCCGATCAGCTCGCACTCGACGAGGTGCTGGGCGAAGATCGAAAGTTTGCTCGCCCCCAGAGCTCGTCGTACGCCGACCTCCGGCGCCCGCGCCAGGAACTTGCCGAGCAGGATGCCGATCAGGTTGACCGAGCAGACGAGGAGAAAGAGCACCGCGATGATCAACATCAGCTTCGCCTCTTCGGGGACGACCTCATTGACCTCCAGCCATTCCATCACCGGCCGAACTCTGTTGTTGGTCGGTCGCTCGAAACGACCGAGCTCGCGTTGCCCCTCGGTGTAGGCGTCGAGGAAGCTCAGGTACTCGTCGCGCTGCCGGTCAGAGTCGAGCTGCACCCACATCTGGATGAAGACGTTTTCCGATTGCAGGAAGTCCTCGTATTCGTTGCCGGGGTGGAACTTCCAGCCGCTGGTGTTGCCGGAGCTGGATAGCTCGAGCGGCCGATTGAAGTTGAAGGGGATGAAGATCTCCTCCGATTCGTCGAATTGGAAGTTGTTGACGTCGTAGTACTTGATCATCGGTTGCCAGGCGTCCATGACCCCGACGACCGTGAAATCCCGGTCCTCGAGACGGACCGTACGGCCGACGCTGTTTTCCCCGCCGAAGAGACGCTGATTGGTCTCCTGCGAGAGCACGACGACGGGCTCCGGCCCTTTGTCGGCTTGCTGGCCCCAGTAGCCACCGTAGGTGAAGGGCACATCGAACATGGCAAAGAAGTCGCCGAAGCAGAGCCGGGTGTTGGCCCGGTAAGGTCGATCGGTCTCGGCCTCCGGGTGCACGGTCAACTGGGCCTTGTACATGCCGCTCTGCAAGCTGGGGATGTCGCTTTGCATGATGCCTTGCAGGTCACGATAGGTGATCTGGAGCGGCGGCTCCTCGGGATGGTCGTCGTCGTACGGGTCGTCGACCTCCCAGCTGTCGAGCTGGACGGCGAAGAGCCGGTCGCTCTTCTCGGGAATCGGATCCGAAGCCATCAGGTAGTAGGTCGTCACGAAGGCGGTGGAGACGGCGATACCGAGCGCGATGCCGCCGATCAGCAGCGTCGACAAGACCGGATTGCGCCGCAGGCTCTTGAACGCGATCTTCAGGTGGTAGGCGAGCATGTCTCCTTCTCCTCAGACCTGCGTCGGCGGCTGTGTGGGTACGGCGTCGGGTTTGAAAAGCGGGGCGGGCGTCTCGAGGGACTCCATGTCGATCAGGCGACCGTCCAGCAGGTAGATCTGCCGGCCGGCGCGCGCGGCGAGCTCGGGGTCGTGAGAGACGACGATGACCGTGGTGCCCATTTCGTTGATCTTCTCGAGCAGGTCCATGATCTCGTTGGCCATGGCCGAGTCGAGGTTGCCGGTCGGCTCGTCGGCCAGGATCAGACCCGGTGTGCCGACCAGCGCCCGAGCGACCGCGACGCGCTGCTGCTGGCCGCCGGAGAGCTGCGACGGGTAGTGCTTGAGGCGCGACGTGAGGCCGACGATCTCGAGCGCTTCTTCGATGGCGTCACGCCGTGTTGCGGCGCCCACGCCGCGGTAGCGCAGCGGCACGTCGACGTTGTCGAAGACGTTCAGATCCGGGATCAGGTTGAAACTCTGGAAGATGAAGCCGATCTTCTCGTTGCGAATGCGCGACATTTGCCTGTCGCTCAGGGTGCTGACGTCCTCGCCACCCAGATGGTAGGTCCCGGACTCGAATGAATCGAGCAAGCCGGCGACGTTGAGGAAGGTGGTCTTGCCGGAGCCGGATGGTCCCATCACCGACAGGAACTCGCCCGGTTCGACGTGCAGGCTGAAGCCGCTCAGGGCATGCGTCTCGATATGCTCGGTGCGGTAGATCTTGCTGATGTTCTGCATTCGGATCATTCTGGCTCTCCTGGTTGGTTCTCTGACTAGTCGGTCAGAAGGACCCGTTCGGCGCCTTCGAAACGCGATGTGTCCGAGATGATGATCTGGTCCCCGACTTCGAGGCCGGAGAGGATTTCGACTTCTGAGATCGAGAGGCTGCCGATCTCGATCGAGCTCAGCACTGCGATGCCATCCTCGATCCGATAGGCTTGCCGCCCGCTGCCGTTCTCGAGGAAGGGTCCGCGCTGCACCTTGAGCACGTTCGCTCTTCTCTCGAGCAGCAGGCGAGTCGATACCCTTTGGTTCTGTCTGAGATTCGTCGGTGCCTCGCCGGAGAATTCGACGACCGTGCGCACCCGGCTACCCTCGACCTCCGGCGAGATGCTCTTCACGGTGCCGGCCCAGTCGCGATTGTCGTAGCGAATGACCGCCTCCACGCCTGGGCTGATCTCATCCGAGTAGTTCTCCGGAATCATCACCTCGACCTCGAAGGCCGACAGGTCGACGACCGTCACGATCGGCTGTCCGGCGGTCACCGAGTCGCGATCCTTGATCGAAACGCGCGAAACGAGACCCGCGACCGGGGAGCGGATGGCGAGCTCGTCCACCTGGCGCTGTAGATCTTCGACCACGAGATGCTGCCGCTCCACCCGCGAGGCGCGATCGCTGATCTCGAATTCGCGGCTCTCGGCATCGAACTGCGCCTTGCTGCGCGAGAGCTCCAACTTGAGGCTCGTTACCTTCACGTCGTCCTGTGCCTCTTCGTACTCGACGGCGTTGAGCAGACCCTCCCGGCGGATGCGCTCGGCCCGATCGAGCGCCCGGTTGGCGGCCTCCAGCTCGACCTCCAGGAGACGGATGTCCTGCTCGCCCTGGATGCGCGACTGCTGCGCCAGGATGCGCTGCCTCTGCCAGTCCGCTTGCAGCGAGACGAGGGTCGAACGCTCCTGCCCGAGGCGGCTCTCGACCTCGGGCGACTCCACTTTGACCAGGATGCGACCGCGCTCGACGACCTCGCCCGGGTGCACCTCGACCCGGGCCGTGCCGCGCACCGGGCTGGTCAGCGTCGGGCTGAAGGCGGCGATGATGCTGCCCTGGGCAGAGACGTCGCGGATCAGGTCGCCGCGGCTGACCGTGCCGATGCGAATGCGCCCGAGGGAGACCGAAGTCTCGGCCGTCGCCCAGCGGCGTATCGCGGGATAGAGCAAGGCGAACCCGCCGACGAGGATCACGACGATCGCCAGCAGCAACAACCGCTGACGGCTCCACCGTGGCTTCTCGACCGGGCGATCCATGGCGGAGGAGCCCTGCATCAGTGGACTGTCTTGTTGCATCGTGTCTCTCCATACAAGTGCCGTGCCAGGTTTTTTGAGATTATTTAACTAACTGAAAACAAACGCTTTACGTGAGTTGTGCGGAGTCGTCCGAGGCGCTGAGGTTGACACCTGTCCGCTTCGAGCCGGACAGCTGTCCGGGCGGTGCGTCGGATAGACTCACGCCACGATGCAGTCGAAGAGTGTCGGTGACTTGGTGCACCTTTCGGCCCGCGAGGCCGTTGCGCACCATTTCGATCAGGCCAACTACCGCGTCCTGCGGTGGCTCCTGCTGGCGACAATGCCGGTGACCCTGGTCGCCGGGCTTTCTCTGGCCGTCACAGGGGACAGTGTGCAGGCGACGAGCTGGATCCCGGCGCTGGGTGTCGCGCTGTGGATCTTCTTCGCTCGTTCCAGCAGCTTCTTCGTGCGCTACGGGCGGCAGCTGTGGATGCTCTACCTGTGCCTCCTGGTCCTGGCCTCGACCCTCTCGTGGAGCGAGCCAGAGCCGGCCTATGCCTTCGCCGGATTCGTCTTCCCCGCCGTCCTGCTCTTCCTCCGGCTCGATCGCACCGACTACATTGCTTTGCTGGGAGTAGATCTCGCTTGCGTGGCGTGGAGCCTCTTTCGCGACGGTATGCCCGAGGAGCTCGTCGCCAGGGGGGGCATGGCGTTCGCGACCTTCCTCTTCGGTGGCGTCGTGCTGTGGATCGCGGAAACCGTGTCCCGGCGCGGCCGCGCGCGCTTTCTCGAAGCTTGGCGGCTTCAAGTGAGCCGCGAACGGGAGCGCAGCCGCATGCGCAGCGAGCTCGAGGACGCGCGCGAGATCCAGCTCAGCATGTTGCCGGCCGGGGCGCCCCAGCTCGATTGGGTCGACTTCTCGAGCGTCTCGCTCCCGGCCTCAGAGGTCGGCGGCGACTACTTCGACTATTTCGAGCTTTCCGGCTCGCGCTTGGCGGTCGTCATCGGCGACGTTGCGGGCCACGGAGTGGCGAGCGGGCTCGTGCTGTCGGGCGTGCGTAGCTGCCTGCACCTGCTGCAGGAAGAGTTGGTCCAACCGGTCGAGGTCTTGCGCAAGCTCGATCGCATGCTACGCGAAACGGTCGGGGGTCGGATCTTCACCACCTTCCAGATCGCCCTGCTCGATCCCGTGCTGGGGCGCATCACCGTCGCCAACGCCGGCCACCCACCGCTCTTCCTCGCTTCGCGCAACGGCCGCGTCGTGCGCCTCGGCGGCAACAGTCTGCCCCTGGGAACCCGGCTCGAAGGCGATTTCGTCGAGCAGAGCGATGTGCTCGGCGAGGGGGATGCCCTGCTGCTCTTCAGCGACGGGGTGCCGGAGGTGCGCAACCTGCACTCCGAGGGGTTCGGCGAAGGGCGGCTACTCGACGAGCTGCGACGTGCCCGGCCCGGCGCCAGCGCCCGCGTGGTGCGCGACTCGCTGCTCAACTCGCTGGCGCGGTTCAAGGGGGATGTCGAGCAAGAGGACGACCTCACCCTAGTGGTGGTCAGGGTCGGCAACACCTCCCGGCTCGGGTGAATCGGCTCGCCGGGCCGGATGAACGCAACCAAGGAAAGGACTCACTCCGGTCGAGATCCCCGTCGCCGTCGATGTCGACGGGATTGAGCCGCGCGTTCACCCCCACCGCCCAGGCCGCGTCCCGCCGTTCCCAGGAGACACCGAGAGTGAGGATACGAGCGCCTGGAGCGTCGTGGTGCCTTAGCCCTTCCTTCGAGCGATTACGCTCAAGGCCCGGGGAACCGGATCTTCGTTCGGCCGTAGCCGGGGGCCTGAAAGCCCCAGGTGGTGCCGATCGAGAAGGTCGTACCGTCGTGAGTGTTCTCGCCCTCGAGCGTCTGCGCCACCGAAACGAAGAAATCGACTCCTTCAGCCATTGGCATCGACAGGCCGACGCCTGCCCGCAGCCATTGCGCCGCGGCGACTTGGTCGTGGCCGTGAAAATCCGCCTGCCCTTGGAGGACCTCGATCCAGTCGACACCGCCGTGGCTGGCCCGGTACTCGGCGAAGCCGCGGACCGTCAGTCTCGGGTGGGCAAGATAGCCCAGCTCGAGGAAGAAGTCGCTGCGGTTCAGGCTCGTCTCCCCGACCTTTTCGACGAAGGCGTATCTGTAGCCGCCCTGCGCGTACGCTCGCGGTCGGCCCGATCGATACAGCAGTCGGCCGACCTCGAGGCCCAGCTGGGCTTCGTTCACGCCTCGGCCGATGCTGGCGTGCCCGAGGGTGTTGTAATTGCGCAAGGGAAAGACGACCGCTGCCGAAGGGGTGAATACCCAGGGCCCCTTGCGCTGCATGTAGCGCAGCGACACCCGAGCATCCTGGAGGGAACTGTGCCAGCGGCCGTCGTCGCTCGGAAGGTCCCGGTGTGCAGATGCCGGATTCGTCTCGTCGATCCGCCCGCCCTCGCGAAACCGAGAGCTGACGTAGGCCAGGCTCGTGGTGATTGCCAGCTTGTCGGTGATCCCGAAGTCGGCGTCGAGCACCAGCGCGCGGCCCTCCATCTTGCCGATGTCGAGCGACGTCGTGCCAAGGACTGGTGCAGAGAAGAGATGGTTTGTGGCGTCGAGGGACTGGGTGGTGAGCGCCAGGAACCCTTGGCCTTTTGGCGGTGCCCAGGCCTGTGCCGCGGCCAGAATCGGGACCAGAGAGCCGAGCAACAATGTCCCGGCGATCAAGTTTCTTGGGGGTTTCATCACTCTGCCTCCTGGTCAGCGGCTCGACGGCCGGGTCTTTTCGATCTGGGCGAGGAGATTGGACAGGGTCGTTGGTGTCTTGACCGCGTGCCCAAACTCCTTCTTGGCCGCGGAGAATTCGCGGCGGGTCGGAAACTCCAGCATCGGGAGGATCGTCGAATCAGGTGACACGCCCTGCAGTCGCACCTGTTCCTCCCTGGCGGCGCCGACGTCCATCATGATGACCTCGAACCCTCCGGAGGCGGCGCCTTGATAGAGCGACTTCGAGTCCTTGGCGATGACCACGCTGTGGCCGGCCTCCGTCAGGGACTCCTCGAGGATCGAATCGCCCGGGTTCCCCGAATCCTCCGGGTCGGCCTGCCAGTAGACGAGGATCCGTGTCGGGTGGACCTCGCCCTGGTAGCTGAGGTACCGGCCGCCCAGTGTGCCGACGAGGAATTTGTCGCCACAGGCGCTGAGCTCGGTCACTCCGGCGACCGCCAGAGCCAGAAAGCCGAGTACTGCCGAAAAGTTCCTGGACATTTCGCCTCTCCCTTCGGAATCGAGTGTGATTGGCCTCTATCTTACTAACGCGCAGAAACCGCGGCCACAGGGTCACCCGGGCCGAACCTGTCGCTGAGCTCCAGGGTCTTCGCCTCGAGTGCTTGCGCGTACCCCCCCAGCTCGGGGGACTGGGGA
>JAPUJD010000303.1 GCA_027296385.1 Acidobacteriota bacterium
CAGGACCAACTGATGCTCGTCTCGGTCGAAACGCCGATCGGCAAGTACATCGTGGGGCAGGTCGGCGATCGGCCACTGAGCCGCGAGCTGCGTTCAGCGATGGCCGGGGCGCTGCGCCGTGCCTTCCAACCCAGCGTCGAGACCAAGCAGAGCGTGGGTTCTTGATTGCCACGGGCTCGGTGACTCGACTCAGTTGGCACACTGCGGCGGACGCGGCCCGCGCTCGGCCAGCTCTACCGGCGTACTGCTGGCAACCCAGATCCGAGCTGCGAATCCCCACTTCGAATCGGTAGCCCCCTGCCACGCTCAAGGCTCGCACCGACACGACGTCGGCAGCTACTGGCGACTCGATCGTCGTTTCCTCCGCGGGCGCCTGACAAGCCGGGGTGAGAGCGACCAGCATCCACGCACCGACAAGCGCGGGCGAGCTCCAACGGTCCAGCCGCGCCTTCTCGAGGTCACGACAGGGAGTGAAAGCCGCAACGCTAGCCCGCTTGCGCAAGAGCGGCCCCCGCCGCGAGCCAACCCGGCACGCCGGTGATGCCACCTCCCGGATGGCTGCCGCTGCCGGCCAGGAAGAGGCCCAGGACAGGCGTCGCGTAGTGCGCCAGCCGGTGACTGGGCCGCATGAACAGGAGCTGGTCGAGGGCATGCTCGCCATGATGGACGTGGCCGCCGCTCAAGCCAAAGCGTTGCTCGAGGTCGACCGGCGTCAAGACCTCGGTGGCCACGATCTGCCGCCGCACACCCGGAGCCGAGCGTTCGATCCTGGCGATGACGGCCTCCTCGAGGGCGGCCCTAGCCGCCTCGGTCCACCCGCCCTCGAGGTCGTGGGGCACGTAGGCCGCCAGCACAGAGAGCACGTGACCGCCGGCCGGCGCTAGGGCGGGCTCGCTCAGGCTCGGCTGGCGCAGATCGAGGAACGGAACGGGAGAGGTGCGGCGGTACTTGAGCGCGTCGAAAGCTCGTTCCATGGCGTCGATCGAGCCGCCGCCGAGGCGCGCCGCCTCGCACGCGCGGCCACCCAGGCTGAGGGGTCCGTCGAGCGCGAGATGCACCTTCGCCACGCTGCCGCGGCAGCGCCAGTTGACGATCTGCCGGCGGATCTTGAGCGGCAGGATGGCGGGCGGCACAAGGCCCAGCAGAGCACTCTTCGGATCGCAGGTCGTCAGCACCTGGCGACAGGCGATCTCGCGGCCACCGGCACAGCGCACGCCACGTACCGCGCCCTTCTCGACGATCAGCGCCTCGACCCGGTTGTCGGTCTCTAGATCGACGCCGCGACTACGGCAGGCGGCAACCAGGACGGCGACCAGTGCGCCCGGACCACCGACGGTCTCCTCGCCCGCTGTCGCCTCGTAGGCCAGCAGGTTGGCCGCACTGCCGGCAGAGTGCGGCCCGAGCCAGGTGCCGATGAGCGCCGGCGCCATCAGGGCCTCGATCGAGACCTCGTCGTCCAGGCTCTCCCGCAGCCAGTCGGCGGCCGACATCGGCCCCACGCGCAGGAGCTCGGTCATCGTGCTGCGGCCGAGACGGCGCAGCGCCCATCCGTCGCGCGCCAGGGCGAGGAGGTCGCCGAGGCTGGCGCCGGCGAGCCGTGGCGGCTCCCGGTCCAGCAGCCGCCGCAAGACGGGTGCGACCACGGCGACGAAGGCACGGCGGCTCTCGAAGGCGGCGCCGTCGAAACCGAACGAGACGCTCCCGGAGTCGGGCGCGATCGTCATCTGCGGCGCCGGGCGTGAGCGCCAACCGTGCTCCTCGAGCTTCATCTCTCGCGCCAGCCAGCCACGCCAGGTAGCGGTGTCATGCAGGATTCCCGGCGAGCGGTACCCGGGATGGAATTCCTCCGGCGCCGCCAGACCACCGAGGCGATCGCGGCTCTCCAAGACGACGACGCTACGGCCACTCGCCGCCAAGCGCCAAGCCGCCACCAATCCGTTGTGGCCGCCGCCGACGACGACTGCGTCGCAGCTCATGCCGCAGATCCCCGCTGGCCGAGCACGGCACGGGCGCAGAGCGCACCGGGCGCGCCCATGATGCCACCGCCCGGGTGCGTGCCCGAAGCGCAGAGCCAGAGGTTGCGCAGAGGCGTCTTGTAATGCGCCCAGCCGGCTACTGGGCGCTGGAAGGCCAGCTGCTCGAGGCTCAGCTCGCCGTGAAAGATGTTGCCCTCGGTCAGGCCGTAGGTCTTCTCGAGGTCCCAGGGGGTGAGCACGTGGCGGTGCAGGATGCGGTCCTCGAGACCGGGCATGTACTCGGCAAGGGTGTCGATGACGGCGTCGCCGAAGGCTTCGCGCTGGCTCGGCCAAGCCTCTGGTCCCTCAGCCAGGTGGTAGGGCGCGTACTGCACGAAAATTGACATGACGTGCTTGCCCGGTGGCGCCACGCTGGGATCGGTCAGCGACGGGATGACGATGTCCATGAACGGCCGGCGCGAGAAGCGGCCGTACTTGGCGTCATCGTAGGCCTGCTCCAGGTAGTCGACACTCGGTGCGATAGTGATGTCTCCCCGCAGGTGAATGCCCTCTCCCGGCAGGCAGGAGAACTCGGGCAGGCCGTCGAGGGCCAGGTTCACCTTGCCCGAGCTGCCGCGCAACTTGAAGCGCTTCACCTGGCCGGCGAACTCGGGGTCGAGGTGGCCCTCGCCGACGAGACCGAGGAATGTCCGGTGCGGGTCGACGGCCGAGATCACCCGCCGCGCCCGGAGCTCGTCTCCGTTCTCGAGTACGATTCCGGTCACGCGTCCGCCGGACACGAGTATGCGCTCGACGGACGCCTCGGTGCGAATCTCGGCGCCCAGCCCGCGCGCCGCCGACGCCAGCGCCTCGGCCACCATGCCAGTGCCGCCCTTGGCCAGGCCCCAGGCACGGAAAGCGCCGTCGATCTCGCCCATGTAGTGGTGGAGCAGCACGTAGGCGGTACCCGGAGAGCGCACTCCGAGAAAGGTGCCGATGATGCCGCTGACCGACATCGGCGCGATCAATGCCTCAGACTCGAACCACTCCGAGAGCAAGTCCACTGCGCTCATGGTCAGCATCTTGTATTCGGCCGCCAGCCAATCGAAGCCGCGATCGAGGAATGTCCGACCCAAGCGCGCCATGTCGAGCAGCTCGCGCGGGTCGAGCGAGGCCGGATCCGGGGCCGGGCGGTCGATCACCGGCTTGATCAGCCGTCCTAGCTCTCCCATCACGCGCCCGAACTCGGAATAGACCTCGGCGTCTCGCGGCGAGAAACGCGCGATGGCGCGACGAGTCCTCTCGGCGTCACCGTCACGCAGCAGATAGCCGCCATCGGGGAAGGGGGTGAAGGTGGCCTCGAGCGGCAGGATCTCTAGGCCGTGGGCCGGCAGATCGAGCTCGCGCATGATCCATGGCCGCAGCAGACTGACGACGTAGGAGCAACTCGAGAAGGTGAAACCGGGGTAGATCTCCTCGCTGACGGTGGCACCGCCGAGGAGAGGCCGTCGCTCGAGGACCAGTACACGCTGGCCCGCCCGTGCGAGGTAGGAGGCGCAAGTCAGGCCGTTGTGTCCGCCGCCGATAACGATCGCGTCCCACTTTCCCTCAGCCATCCCTGCCCCTCGCCCCTTTCTCGCGCCGGCGCTACCCCGTGCGCGACCTCATGGCTGGCGCTTTCTCAGCGGGTCGAAAAACGGCATCTTGACCACCTTGACCGCCACCCGGCAGCGCTCGAACTCGACCGTGTGCTCGATGGCTAGGTCGGTGCCTGCTACGGCCGCCTCGGCTCTCAACGAGGCCAGCGCGATCTGCTTCTTCAACAGCGGCGACCACATGTGGCTGGTGGCCCGGCCGACCTGCTCGCTGCCGCGATAGATCGGCAGTGCATCCCTGCTGGCCGCGGCGGGCAGACTGACAGGCATGCCGTAGCGCTCGTACAGGGCCTCGAGCTCTTGCCAGTCGGCCTCGAGACCGACGAGGTTCCATGCCACGCCGCGTCGCTGCTCGGCCACGAGCGCTGCCTGGCCGACGAAAGGATCGCGCTCTAGATGGACCGTCCAGCCCAGTCCGAGCTCGAAGGGCGTCGACTTGCGGGACTCCAGCACCTCCCGGGGAGCGCTGTAGTAGTCGACGTCGAGCATCAGGAATCCGGCCTCGATGCGGGTCATGTCGAGCGCGTCGAGGCCAGCCGGTTCGAGACCGTGGGCTCTTCCGGCGTCGATCACCGCGTCCCATACTGCCAGCGCATCGTGAGCGTCGATCCAGATCTCGTAGCCGAGGTCACCGGTATAGCCGGTGCGGGTGATGCCGACCTCGACTCCGTCCAATCGCGCGGTCGTGGCGCGGAAGAACTCGAGGCGATCGAGCGGGGCATCGCTGCAGTCGGCCAACACCGCGCGTGAGCGCGGCCCCTGTAGCGCCAGCGCCGCGATGCGTTGACTGGAGTCCTCGATGGTCACGTCCTGGCCCTGCATCCCCTGCTCGAACCAACGCAGGCTGGGCTCGGCCGCCGTAACCCGGTAGTGCTCTTCACCCCAGCGCGTCACCGTGCCGTCGTCGACGACCTTGCCCTCATCGTCGCACCAGCAGCAGTAGGTCACCCGACCCACACCCAGACGCGTGATGTCGCGTGCCATGACCTGGGAGAGGAATCGCCCAGCATCGCGACCACGGACTTCGTACTTGTAGAGCGGCGAGACGTCGATCACCCCCGCCGCCTGGCGGAAGGCCACGTACTCGCGCTCGTGACTGTGGTCGAAGCTCGAGACCGCGTGGTAACCCGCCCAGTCCTTCCAGCGGAAGCTGGTGCACAGCTTCTCGATACGCAGGTGAAACGGCGAAGGCAGCGGCATGGGCTCGCTTCAGGGCACGCAGGGCGCGAAACCGACACATTCTCTCACTGGCAAGGTCGGATAGCGGACGAATCGGCTGTCCGTGCCGGCCAGTGCGCAGCGCACGAAGACGCTGCGCCGGGATCGGGCCGCGACGAGGTGCACACAGCTGGCGCACAGGCCGATCGCGGAGGCTCGCCGCAGGATCGCGCGCCGAGCTTCCGCTTCGGCGTTCGGGCTCTTCTTGTTCGTTTGCGTACTCATGACAAACCAAACTCCCGTCTCGCTCGTATGTATACCTGAAAGGGCCGGCAATGCCGACCCCCCCGCCGGGGCTCGACCACCGGCATCCGTCGGCGGTAGCACCGAGCCCCACCACGAAGCCCTCTGCGGCTTCGACCCGTCCCACGGCCTACCGCTGTCGTACATGGCAGCTCTCAGACCACCTACCAAGGGGACCGCCTCGGCGGTCCCCTTCCCACGTCCGGCGACGGCTAGCCGTGACGCAGCGCGTCGGCTGGTTGGATGCGCCCGGCTCGGCGAGCCGGCAACCAGCAAGCGAGCAACGTCACCGTCAGGGTGAAGAGCGTCACCGCCAGCAGGTCGCTCGCCGCCAACCGGAACGGCACCGCGGCCAGAAAGTAGATCGCGGCCACCTCGGGGTCGAAGCGGATGAGCTCGAACTCGTTCATCGACCAGGCGACCAGGGAGCCGAGCCCGAGCCCGATCAGGGTCCCAATGACTCCCAGGAGCAGACCGTAGCGCAGAAAGATCTGGCGGTGCTGCACCGGTGACAATCCGAGCGCCGCGAGCACGCCGAAGTCGCGGCGCCGCTCGCGCACCATGACGACCAGGCTCGAGGCCGTGTTGAAGGTCGACACGAAGACGATCAGTCCCAAAACCAGGAACAGCATCAGCTGCTGCAGTTTCAGCGCCGTGAAGAGCTCCCGATTCAAGTCGAAATAGTCCGAGATCAGGTACTCCGGTCCCAGCGTCTGCTTGACTAAAGCAGCCACCGCGCTCGTCTCGCCGATGCTCTCGACTGCCACTTCGAGAACCGAGCTGCCGGTGGTGGCACCGAGGATCTGCTGGAGCTCTCGGCGATCCATCAGTACCCACTGGCGGTCAAACTCACTGAAACCGGTGCTGCAGGTCGCGGCGATCACAGCGCTGCGGTAACGGAAACGGGGCCTGCCGCTCGCGAAGCTGAGCACCATTAGCCGAACCACCTCGGAGTCCTCGCTACCGAGGGTTCGGTAGAGCTCCTTGCCGACTACCAGGCGCGCGACACCGGCGGCACCGGCCGCGGTGGGCAGGACTTCCACGGCGCAGACATCCTCCAGGCCCGCCGCGATGTCGATGCCACGCAGCATCACTTCGACCCCGTCGGGGCGGTTTGCGTTGGCCAGCGAGCCCTGGCCGTAGACGACGCGACGAGCTCCGCGAACTCCTTCGAGTGCCGCCAAGGCCTGGCGTTGGCGTTCGAGCTCGGACTCTTCGATTTCGCCCAGGGGGTAGGCGACGACCGCGGCGCTGCCCTGCACCAGCTTGGCCTGGAGATCCTGCCGATAGCCGGTCATCAGGGCCATGGCGATGACCATGGCGGCGACTCCGAGCGCTGTCGCCAGGAGCGCAGCCCAGGTGGTTCCAGCGAGCAGCCTCGTCCGGCGCCCGCGCACGAAACGCCAGGCCAACGCCCAGATCAGCCGCCGGTCTCCGGTCACGGCGCCGCCGTCGGCACGACCCGCTCCAGGAAACGATCGAACAGCCTCGTCGCATCCCGTGGGCCGGGTGCCGCCTCGGGGTGGTACTGGGCCGAGAAGACGGGTCGGTCGGTGACGGCGAACGCCTCCACCGTACCGTCGTTGAGATTGACCTCGGTCACCCGGCAGGTGGCCGGTAACGAATCGGGGTCGACGGCGAATCCGTGGTTCTGGCTGGTGATCAGAATGCGGCCGGAGTCGACGTCGCGCACGGGCTGGTTGCCGCCGTGGTGACCGAACTTGAGCTTGAAGGTGCTCCCTCCCAGCGCCAGCCCCAGCAATTGATGGCCGAGGCAGATTCCAAAGACGGGCAGGTCGGAATCGACGATCTCGCGCACGGACGCGATCACCGACGACAGGGGCTCAGGGTCGCCGGGACCGTTAGAGAGCACCACCCCATCCACTCCGAGCTCGAGGCAGCGCGCGGCCGGCGTGCGAGCGGGCAAGATCGTCAGGTGGGCCCCGCGCGCGGCCAGACTGCGTAGAATGTTGGTCTTGACCCCGAAGTCGTAGACCGCCAGCCGGAAGCGCGTCTCCGTCTCGGCGGGCGGCGTCATTTCCCAAAGCGCACTGCAAGTCACGTCGTCGACCAGCGCTCGCCCTGCCATCAAGGGGTAGTCGACGAGCTCTACGCGCAGAGCCGCCACGTCGCTGCGCTCGGTCGTCAGCACGCCACGCAAAGCGCCATGCTCGCGTACCCGGCGCACCACCGCGCGGGTGTCGATGCCGTCGAGCGCCGGCACCGACTGGGCGCGCAGGTACTCACGCAGCCCGCCCTCACTGCCGTGACTCGACGGAATCCTGGTGAATCGGCGGGCGACGAAGCCCTCGACCCACGACTTCTCCGATTCCTGGACCGCCGCGTTGACTCCGTAGTTACCGACGTGCGGCAGGGTCATGACGACGATCTGACCGCGATAGGACGGATCGGTGAGGATCTCCTGGTACCCGGTCATCGAGGTGTTGAACACGACTTCGCCGAAGCGTGTACCCGGCGACACCGCCGTGCCCTCGAAGACTGAGCCGTCTTCGAGAACTAGGAGCCCGGTACCGAGCGTCACCTCCCACCCCGTGGGCCGCGAATAGACGAGAGTCCATGTGACGGCGACGGGAATTGATGGTGGCAGTGAGTATGCGACTGACCGCAGGCGGTCATGCGGAGCTCGCGAAGGTCGGGATGTTTCGACCCACGACCGACGCCAAGTCTCTCAGCCGCCCGACCAGAGCGTCGAACTCATCGGGCAACAGGGCCTGGAGGCCGTCCGATAGCGCCTGCTCGGGTGCGTTGTGAACCTCGATCATGAGGCCGTCGGCACCTGCCGCCACCGCCGCCTGCGACAGCGACAGCACTTGGTTGCGTTTGCCCGCCGCGTGGCTCGGGTCGGCCACTACCGGCAGGTGCGAAATACGCTCGACCTCTGGGATCAAGGAGATATCCAGGGTATTGCGGCTGTGGTCGGTGAAGGTCCGGATACCTCGCTCACAGAGCACGACCTGGCCATTGCCCTGATCGAGAATGTACTCCGCCGCCAAGAGCAGCTCGGTCAAGGTGGCGTACATGCCGCGCTTCAAGAGAACCGGCCTCCCGCACTGGCCGACGCGGCGTAGCAGAGTGTAGTTCTGCATATTGCGCGCCCCGATCTGGACCATGTCGGCGTATTCGGCAACGGCATCGAGCACGTCGATGTCGAGGGCCTCGGTGACCACCGGCAGACCCGTCTCCTCTCTCACTCGGGCGAGAATCTCGAGCGCTTCTAGGCCCAGGCCCTGGAAGCTATAAGGGCTGGTGCGCGGCTTGAAGGCGCCGCCACGCAGGATATGAGCACCGGCGGCCTTCACTCGCCGAGCGATGCCCAGAGTCTGCTCGTACGACTCGACCGAACAGGGGCCAGCGATGATGACTAGATCCCGGCCACCAATCTGCACCCCGCCGACGTCGACAATCGTGTCGTCCGGCTTGAACTCGCGCGAGACCAGCTTGTACGGATGGCTGACCTGGAGAACTTCGAGTACCCCAGGTAGGGCCTCGATCGCCGTGGGCTCGACTACACCGAGGTTACCGGTGATGCCGATCGCCGTGCGTTGTGCGCCTGGAATCGGATGAGCCTTGAGCCCGTTGTCCTCGGCCTTGCGGACGACCGCTTCGACTTCGGAGACGGTAGCCTCCATCTTCATGACGACGAGCATGAAACCCCCTGCACCGCGGCGAGTTCGCGTGGGGCGGTATGATAGCAGGGCTCGCATTACCCGAGCCCGATCCTCCGAGAGGTCCGCACGACGATGCCGTACAGCAAGACTCTGCTCACCCTGCTTCTGGCCTGTTGGCTGGCGACGCCGGTCGCGGCCTACACCATCTACCTCAAGGACGGCTCGCGAATACTGGCCCGAGAAAAGTACACCATCGACGGCGACAAGGCGATCATCATCCTCGAGAGCGGTACCCAGACGTTCCTCGCCTACGACGAGATCGACGTTCAGCGGACCGAACAGGCCAACAAGAGTTTCTCCGGCAACGCCCTCGTCTTCGAGGATGGCCGCTTCGTCGAGCGCAGCGAGACCGAGGCGCCGAGGACCGAGCGAGAGACGCTCGCCAACCTCATCGACCGGGGTGACGTCACCGTGCGGGGCACGTCGCGCGAGATTCGCGACCCGGTGGGCCTACGCACCGCGGCGGCAATGGTCACCAGCGTCGAACAGATCGAGCGTCAACCCATGCTAAACACCGAGCTCGCTACGGCGCTCGAGGAGGCCTTCATCGAGCGCGGGTTGGACGGCGTCGCGATCTTCCAGGGCACCGAGCGAGGCAGGCCTCTGGTCGAGGTCACAGCCGACTCGGAGGCCTCTGTCTTCCGCAGTCTCGAGGTGGCGGCCGACGTTCTATTGACCGTGCGCGAGCAACACGCCGACGAGCTCGAGCTCATGGAGCTCCTGATGACGACGGGCGACCGGGAGAGAGCAGGCGAGTTCGCCCTGACTGCCGACATGGCCGAATCGATTCGCTCGCAAGAGGTCGAGATCGCCTCCTTCTTCATCCAACACGTGCGGTTCTAGTCAGGCTAGTCCTTCTCGGACAACTCGACCAGGACGCCGCCGGCGCTTTTGGGGTGGACGAACTGGACCCAGCATCCACCGGCACCGCGCGTCGGCTCTTGGCGGAGCAGTCGAAAACCAGCGTTGCGCAGGGCAGTGTCGTCGCTGCGCACATCGGTGCTCGCCAGACAGAGATGGTGCAGGCCCGGCCCCTTGCGGGCGAGGAACCGCGCGATGGGCGACTCTTCGCTGGTCGGCTCGAGCAGTTCGATACAGCTCTCGCCACAGCGAATCATCGCGACTCGCACCCCCTCCTGGGGGACCTCCTCGATCTCTTCGACATTCAAGCCCAGAGCCTCGTAGAACTCCATGGCGTCGTCGATCGATTCTACTGCGATGCCGATGTGATCGAGCTTCGAGATCATGCGCTACATGCCTTTGAGTAGTTGGCGGGCGATGACGAGACGCTGGATCTCGCTGGTGCCTTCGCCGATCGTACAGATCTTGCAGTCGCGGTAGAATTTCTCGGCCCGGTAGTCCTTGATGAGTCCGTAGCCGCCGTGGATCTGAACTCCGCGCTCGGAGCAGAATACGGCCGCCTCACCGGCGAAGAGCTTGGCCTCAGCCGCCAATCGCGTCACCTTGCCGCTGCGATCCATCTCGAGTGCGGCCGCCATCACCAGTGCCTCGGCCGCCACCACCCGGGTCGCCATTTCCGCCAAGTGAAACTGAATGGCCTGGAACTGGGCGATCGGACGGCCGAACTGCTCGCGTTCCTGCGCGTACGCGAGCGCCGTCCGATAGGCACCTTCGGCTATCCCGAGGCCGAGGGCGGCAATCGAGATGCGGCCGCCATCGAGGATCTTCAGCGCCTGGATGAAGCCCTCGCCACGCTCACCCAGCAGGTGGTCGTCGGGGACCAGGCAGTTCTCCATGATGACTTCGGCCGTATCCGAGGCCCGCGTCCCGAGCTTGTTCTCCTTCTTGCCGGGCCGGAACCCCTCCGTACCTTTCTCCAGCACGAAGGCGGACATGTTGTGGTGGCGTGGCCCGTCCGGATCGGTAACCGCAAAGACAACGCAGTAGTCACCGACCGAGCCATGGGTGGTGAAGGTCTTGGCACCATTGAGAACCCAGCCCCCATCGACCTTCTCGGCTCGCGAGGTGGTGCCTGCCGCGTCGGAGCCGGCACCGGGCTCGGTGAGGCTCCAGGCGCCGATCTTCTCGCCCCTTGCGAGCGGCACCACCCAGCGGCGCCGCTGCTCCTCCGAGCCAAACTTCAAGATGTGGTTGGTACACAGCGAGTTGTGGGCGGCAACGCTGAGTCCGATCGAGGGATCGACCTGGGACAGCTCGCTGATGACGAGGACGTACTCGACGTAACCCATGCCGGCACCGCCGTACTCCTCCGGCACCAGAATGCCGAGGAATCCGAGCTCGCCGGCCTGCCGGAACACTTCCGTCGGGAAACGCTGCTCTTCGTCGATCTCGTCGACGATGGGATCGATCTCCTTGAGCGCGAACTCACGGGCCGCGTCCCGCACCGCTCGTTGCTCCTCGCTCAGAGCGAAGTTGATGGCGGTTCTGGACTCGGTTGAGGGCATCGATCGTGACTCTTTGGGGCAGGAATCGCGGTACGGCTGGAGGCCTCAGGCTATCACGCGACCGCGGGGCCCGAGAACCGCGAAGGGCCGCATCTGAAGGGGTCTAGTCTGCGCTAGAACGCCGCCGCGATGGCTTCGAAACGCTCCCGCGGCACGGTCTCCAGCGTCGCCAGCGAAACGCCGGAGTAGTAGTGCGTCAGGATGTCGGCGTAGTGATGACCGCGCAGACCCATGCCGTAGGCACCGACCTGGCACAGGCCAACGCCGTGACCGAAGCCACGACCGGTAAAGAGCCAGCCCGCACGATCGCCCGACGGGCGGAGCCGTTTGGCGGTGAATAGGGTGTCGGGCAGATCCAGTGTCCAACGCACGGCCAGGCCTCGGATCTCGAGGCTCGTTCCGTTCCGGGCCGTCAGGCGGATCCTCCCGACCCGTCCTGAGCTCCCGCGCTCGAGAATGGTCAGGTCGGCGAGTTGGAAACCTGGATGACTCGCCGAGATCAGTTCGCTTAGCTGACGGTCGCTGCGAAACCGGCGCCAGGAGCTGTAGCGACTGGTCCGATCGTAAGCTGCTCCCGAGGGCTCTACCTGCTGGGCCACGGCGACAAGCCGAGCGGACTGGAGATAGAGGTCGACGTGATCCCCGGGTACCAGCGCCAAGGGTGCCGCCCGCAGGGCGCCGGCGCGCCCCCTAAAGGTGGCCAGCCGGCGGGGGATCTCGTACTGGCGCAGGGTGGCGCCGACTCGAACCGTCAGCGTGCCATCGGCGATCGAGGCAAAACGTCCCTCCACCGCTTCGACGACCTGTAGCAGCGTGGCGAGAGCCAGCAACGAGTGCTCGATCTCGCGCGCGGTCGGGGCGGCCTGTACCGGTCCGTCGAAAATACCCAGCTGGGCGAGGTATGCCGCCAGATGGAGGTCCTCTCGCGCCCAACCCTCCGGGGCCTGGCCGAGCACATAGGAGACGTCTTCGTCAGCGACGAAGAGGCGCGCCTCCAGCGCCAGATCGAGCCAATCGGCGACGTAACGCGTCAGGCTGCGGCGGTCGAGCGCCGGTGGATCGGCGGGTGGTTGCGGCAATCCGGCAGCGAGGGCGAGCTGGCGGAACCGGCCGGCCAAGCTCGCCGCCGAACCCTCGGCGCCAGCGGGTGGAAGGATCCGGCGAGTCAAGGCCGCGGGGAAAGGCGAGCCGGCTCGCACGTCGCCCGCGAGCTCGGTCAAGCCGGCCTCGTAGCACGGCACGGCACGTAGATAGGGCTCGTCCTTGAGCGGGAAGACGACACTGACGTCCTCGGTGTGACCGCCGCAGGTCGAGCTGTACATCGCATCCACAGGAGCCCCGGCGTAGACCAAGATCTGACCCGAGGTCTCGGCCACGGCGCGATCGGTCAGCGGATGCTCGGCACTGCGACCACCGTAGACCTGGCACCGGGGCGTGGCGCAGATGTCGTAGCCCTCGGCCGCGAACTCGCCGAAGTTCTTGACCGCGTAGCTCCGCGCCGCGACAGCCTGGGCCTTGAGACCATCGAGGTTGTCGTATTCCTCGGGTCCCATCTCTTTGGGCACCACGCCCCGCAAGTAGTCCTCGAGCGGCAGCTCGTTGATCAGGTTGAGGGTACCGCGATCGTTGAGGTAGACCAGGATCCGGCCACGATAGTGACCACTGGGCAGCCGTACCCCGGCATCGGAGCGAGACCAGACTGCGACCCAACGACCGCGGACGCGCCACGAGTCCTTGCCCTGAGTGACCCGCAGTCCCTCAGATAGCGATGGCGAGGGCTCGCTGACGACGAACGCCCCCAGGACGCCGGCACCGGCGAGAGCTCGACTTGCATCCTCGGCCTCCTGGCGGGTCTTGTAGCGACCGAAGCGCACGCGATAGAAATCGGTGCCGGCATCGAAGACCACGGCAGTGGGCTGCCCATGCCTCTGGTTGAGCTCGATCGCCAGATCACGGGCCTGCCCCTCGTCTTTGAGCGCCGCAACCTGCAGCCGGTAGACGCCACGGCGCCCCCGGGCCGCGGGCGCGATCGTGAAGGTCTCCACCAGCGCTACCTGCGTGGTGCCGGCCTGAGCTCGCAGATCGGTGCCGCAACACGGCAAGGTCAGGCTCTCGAGATCGGTAGCCAGGCCTACCCGAACGAGGTCCGGTATGACCAGCGAAGGCATGGCCGGCGCCACCGGAACCGCGGCAACGACCGAGCCGGAGGTGGAGCTGGGCGCCGGTCCAAGCACTACCGCTAGCGCCACCAAAGCGGCAAGGCCCTCGAGCAATCGTCGCATTCAGACGCCCGTCGTAGAGCCCCGAAGCGGCATGTCGATCTGGGCGCGCGCCAGGGCCACGATCGAGGAGTAGAACGAAACCGCGAGCATGCTGCTGAGCAGCCACTGTGCCAGGGCAAGGAGCGCCTGCACGCCGAACGAGGCCACGCCGCGACCCTGTAGCGCGGTGGCCATGCCCTGAGTCAACAGCATGAAGACCAGTGCGAGACCCAGGCTGGCGATGATGAATATGAGCCCGATGAGCAGCACCCCTCCCAACCTCTGGCGCAGGATCGTCAGCGCCCGACGGGAGGCCCGCCAAACACCGTACTCCTCCCGAGGCAGCAGCGCCATGCCAAGCACTACCCAGAGATTGAACGCCACCATCAAGGCCACCAGTGGCACGGCGGCCGCACAGCCGAACATGACGGCCCCGAAGCCGCCGACATCGCGGAGCGCTACCGCCAGCAGGGCCGCGATACCGATGACCACGCTCAGAAGAATCGTGAACACGAGTCCGACCCCGCCGAAGAACCAGAAATAGCGCCAGACCCACAGACTGCCCCAGCCCATGAAGTCGCGCCCTCGGAAGGTGCGGAAGAGTTGCGAGTCAACGCCGGCCGCAGGCGGCGCCTGACGCTCTCCCCGTTCCAAGGTGGCGAAGATGCCGGCCTGGAACCAGCTGTAGACCAGAGAGAGCACCGTCGCCAGGATCAGGAGCAGCGCGAGGCTGATCGCCAACAAGCCCCAGTTGAAGGAGAGGCCTTCGAGCCTCTCCAGCACTTCGGTCCAGTCGTCGAAGTGGCTCATCTCGAAGAGAAACGTCGCTCCGAGAAGAGCCACCGTGCCGACCAGGGCGATCACGCTCAGAAGCGTCAGGACCACGCCCTGGAGGAACTGGAGCAGCACGAGCTCCCAGTTGGCGCGCAGGTTGGAGACCCCGCGGCCGATACAGTCGATGGCTGAGAGACGCACAGGCCGTGACCTAGTTAGACGCAGAGATGCTCTGCCTGCACTTCGCGCCGGAAGTCCTTGACCGGCAGCTCGATCATGCGAGCCATCTCGTAGAGCCGACTGACCAGCCTCACCGGGATG
Organism: Acidobacteriota bacterium; assembly: GCA_027296385.1. Classification (GTDB taxonomy): domain Bacteria; phylum Acidobacteriota; class Thermoanaerobaculia; order Multivoradales; family JAHEKO01; genus CALZKB01. The sequence continues at coordinate 14,543 of JAPUJD010000303.1, forward strand.
CGCTGGGTCAGGGGGATCACCTCCGAGCTCTGGTGCGCCGGCGGCCGATCCGGCGACTGGTCTCGCGTCCGCTCGGGCTCGCCGATCGGGTGATTCGTGGTGAAGATCGTCGGCAGGCACCGCGCGTAGCGCTTGTTGAGCACCAGGTAGAGCATGTCGTTGACGAAGGGGGTGGAGCGTTGCGCTCCGAGCTCGTCGAGGACCAGCACCTCGGCCTCGATGATCGGACTGAGAACCTGTTCCTTGGACTCCTCGGAGCCGGCGTCGAAGGTTGACTGGATCTGGTAGACGAGGTCGGTGAAATCGACGAATCGGCCGCGGACGGCGTAGCGCTCGATGAGAGCCCTCAAGACGCCCACCGCGAGATGCGTCTTGCCCCCTCCGGGCGGCCCGGTAAAGAGCAGGCCGGTCTCCACGAAGCCACCCGAGCTGGTCAAGAAGTCACGCACGTACTGCAGGCTGAGCTCCTTCGCTTGCCACAGACTGTCCGCCCCGCTCGGACTCTCGGCGTTGAAGTTCTGCAATGTCTTGCGCAGGTACCGGGGTGGAATCCCGGCCTTCTCCAGACGTAGCTCGACCTCGCGAGCGCTCCGGCACGAGCATGGGCTCGCCGTGCCCGCGCTGCCATCGGGCGCTAAAACCCATCCCCGTCCCTCACATCGAGGGCAGGGGGCATCGGCCGACTCAGGGGGCATGGACGAATCGTAGCATGGGGTCGAGCCGCTCCCGGCTCGCGCTCGAGGCGCCACCGAACACCCCCTCAACTCAGCCGCTTCAGGCCCTCGGCGGCGAGCGTCGAGCCGATCTCGAGCGCCGCCGTGGCGGCAGGAGACGGCGCGTTGATCACGTGGAGAGCCCGCCGCCTCGTGACCAGGGCAAAGTCGTCGACGAGATCGCCGTCGGGCCTGAGCGCCTGCGCTCGAACTCCCGCCGGATGGCGCTCGAGATCGGCGGCTCCGAGCTCTGGCACGAGCTTCCGCAAGGCCCGAGCAAAGGCCCGCTTGTTGAGTGAACGCCATACCTCGCCCACCGCGGTGCGCCAGTGGCGCCGGCCAAGGCGCCACAAACCGCGATCCGAGAACAGAGCAATCAGCTGACGAGGACTGACATCGCGCCAGCGATACCCCTCGCGCGACAGCGCCAGCACCGCGTTCGGGCCCGCCAGGACGCGGCCGTCGAGAGTCGTCGTCAGGTGTACACCGAGGAAGGGGAGACTCGGATCCGGCACCGGATAGATGAG
>JAPUJD010000304.1 GCA_027296385.1 Acidobacteriota bacterium
ACTTTGGGCAACTCGACGACTTCGCCCAAGGCGGGAGGCTGGACATCTCTTGGGTCGGGAGCATCCTTCTCCAAGGAGAGGTGCGTCTTGGAGAGCTGGTAGTAGTCGAGGTAGTCGGCTAGGAGCCGGCGGAGATGGCTCTCGCCGAGGACGACGACGTGATCGAGGAGCTCGCGCCGGATCGATCCGATGAGGCGCTCGGCGTAAGGATTCTGCCAAGGTGAGCGAGGCGCAGTAAGTGCCTCGATTATCTCGAGACCGGCAACCCGGCGTCGAAAGTGCACTCCGTAGACGGCGTCACGATCGTGCAGAAGGTACCGTGGAGCGGTGTCCCATGGGAAGGCGTTAACGATCTGCTGGGCCGTCCATTCCGCGCTCGGGTGCTCGGTGACGTTGAAGTGCAGTACCCGCCGCCGATCGTGGGCAAGCACGACGAAGACGAAGAGGATGTGAAAGGTCACCGAGGGAACGGTGAAGAAGTCGACCGCAACGAGATCGTCGAGGTGGTTGTCGAGGAAAACTCGCCAGGTCTGGGATGGGGGTCGCCACCGTCGGGGCATGTACTTCGCCACCGTCGTCTGCGAGATCTCGATGCCCAGCTTAAGGAGTTCGCCGTGAATCCTCGGTGCGCCCCAGAGAGGATTTGCGCGGCTCATCCGGCGCAGGAGGGTTCGGATCTCCGGGTCGAGCCGTGGCCTGCCACAGCGGCCGCGTCGGCTCTTCCAGTTCCAGTAGTACTTGAAGCCCTGTCGGTGCCAGCGGACGACCGTTTCTGGCCGAACGATCACAAGCGCTCGTTTCCAATCGCTCCATCGGCTTCGAAGGAGAGTCCAGAAGGCTCGATCGAGGTCAGTCAGAGCCGGCCGTTTCGAGATGGCGTGAAAGACCGAGAGTTGCTGGCGCAGAGCCAGGTTCTCGAGGACGAGCTGGCGTCGCGCCCGAAAGACCGCAGCGGCTGATCGGAGCAAGACTTCAAGAGGCGGATCATCACGGCGAGAGGATGCTCGCCACCGGTACGGAGGCCGCTGCCTACAGGGCGGATGAGAAAACGACAGGGACAGGCAGGGGCGCGGCAGTCTGTCTTGGGCGAGAAGTCCTACGCCTGGCCGGATTCGTTGGGACGTCGCCGAGACCTAGTCGGCCATCCGCCGGTCCAGCGTTCGGTACCCAATGGCCTCGGCAAGATGCACGGTTCTCAGGCTCCCGTCGTCCTGTAGATCAGCGATGGTCCGAGCGACTCGCTGGATGCGGTGCAGGGCCCGGGCGGAGAGTCCGAGGCGATCGAAGGCGGTCTCGAGCAGCGCCTGGCCGGCTTTGTCGAGCGCACAGTGGGTCTCGATTTCCTGGGGAGTGAGGTCGGCGTTGACTCGCCCTGCCGTGCGCTGGGTCTGATGCTGCCGGGCACTGAGGATCCGCTCCACCGCCTGCGCTGTGCTCGTGCCGGTCGGTGCCTCCTGGAGCTGGCGAATCGGCACCGCCGGCACCTCGACATGCATGTCGATGCGATCGAGCAAGGGGCCGGAGATTCGGGCACGATACCTTTGGATCCTCAGCGGCGAGCACTCGCATTCGTGCCTCTCGTCTCCCAGATGGCCACAGGGACAGGGGTTCATGGCGGCCAGCAGTTGAAATCGGGCCGGGAAGCGAAGCCGGGCGTAGGCGCGAGCCAGCATGACGTGGCCCTCCTCCAGCGGTTGGCGCAGGGCCTCGAGCGCGCCGCGTTGAAACTCGGGCAGCTCGTCGAGAAAGAGTACGCCCCGGTGCGCTAGGGTGATCTCGCCCGGGCCCGGGACACCAGCCCCGCCGCCGATCATGCCGGCGTTGCTGATGCCGTGGTGCGGCGCCCGGAAAGGCCGTTGACTGACCAGCCCGGCACACGGCAGATCGAGGGCGATCGAGTGGATCTTCGTCACCTCGAGGGCTTCCTCGCGGCTCAGTGGTGGCAGGAGGCCGGGCAGCCTTCGGGCGAGCATGGTCTTGCCGCTACCCGGGGGTCCGATGAAGAGGAGATTGTGGCCTCCGGCGGCGGCGATTTCGAGGGCTCGCTTGGCGGCCTCCTGGCCGCGCACGTCCAGCAGGTCGGGTCCCGGCTCGGGGTCAGGTATCGACAGGGCGGGTTCCGTAACCGGGATGAGTGTCGTGCGCCCAAGGAGGTGATCGAGCGCTTGAGCCAGCCCTTCGACGCCGATCACCGGTACGCCGCGCAGAGCAGCGCCTTCGGCGGCGCAAGCCTGAGGCAAGAAGAGCTCCCTGGAGGCAATCCGTCGCGCCAGATCGGCAATCGCCAAGCTGCCGCGGATCGGACGAGTGCCGCCGTCGAGCCCGAGCTCACCGCAGAAGAGCCGGCCCTCGAGAGCCTCCTGCGGGATCTGCTCGTGCGCCGCCAGCAGCGCCAGGGCGATGGCGAGGTCCAGGTGGTTACCGACCTTGCGCACGTCGGCCGGTGCCAGGTTGATGGTGACGGCGCGCGGCGGCAGCCTGAAGCCGCAGTTCTTGATTGCCGCCCTAACCCGTTCCCGGCTCTCCCGAACCGCCGTGTCGGGCAGGCCGACGATCTGCATCTGGGGTAGGCCGGCATGCACATCGACCTCGACCTGAATCGGTCGCGCGTCGATTCCCCAGGGCGTCGCGGCTGTGGCACGGGCCAGCATCCTATGAGTGGACGCAGAACCGGCAGCGAATCTTGCAGAGTCCGGTGTAGGGCAGAGACGCGAGTGGGATTGCTGCCTATACTACGGGCTCGATGATCGAGCTTGACGGCAGCAGTCTGGATCTGGGGAGCTTTTCCGCCGTGGCTCACGAGAGGGCCGCCTGCGAGCTGGCGCCGGGCGCGCGTGAGCGGGTGGTGGCAGCGCGCGCGGCGGTCGAGCGCGTCGTGGACGGCGAGACGCCGGTCTATGGGATCAACACCGGTTTCGGCGACTTGGCGATGGTTCGCATCGACCCCGAGCGCACGTCCGACCTCCAGCGGCGCCTGCTCTTGTCGCATGCCGCCGGAATGGGCCAGCCGCTAGGCGCCGAGGCGGTCCGGGGAATGCTGCTCTTGCGTGCCAATACGCTTGCCAAGGGCTACTCTGGCGTGCGTCCGGCGGTCATCGAGTTGTTGCTCGCGCTCCTGGCGCGGGATCTCTTGCCCGTGGTCCCGCGGCGCGGCTCGGTGGGCGCCAGCGGCGATCTCGCGCCGCTGGCTCATCTCGCCCTACCGCTCATCGGCGAGGGCGAAGTGTGGGTCTCGGGCGTCAGGACCGCGGCGCGGGACGCTCTGGCCGCCGCCGGCCTCGAGCCGTTGACTCTCGAGGCCAAGGAGGGTTTGGCTTTGATCAACGGGACGCAGGCCATGACCGCCTTGACGGCACTGGCGGCGCTCGCGGCCCGCCGTCTGGTCAAGACGGCGGATCTGATTGGCGCCCTATCGACCGAGGCGCTACGGGGTACCGACACTGCGTTCGATGCCAAGCTCAACGCCCTGCGGCCTCACCCCGGCCAACAGGCCAGTGCGGCCAACCTCTGGCAGCTCATCCAAGGCTCCGAGATCCGTGAATCACATCGCGAAAACGACGTTCGAGTCCAAGACCCCTACTCGGTGCGTTGCATGCCGCAGGTCCACGGCGCGGTGCGGGACGTCTTGCGCGACGTCGAGGCCAAGCTGGTGATCGAGATGAACTCGGTGACGGACAACCCGCTGGTCTTTGCCGCGGAGGGGGTCATCGTCTCCGGTGGCAACTTCCACGGTGAGCCCATCGCCATCGCGGCGGATTTCCTCGCCATTGCCCTGGCCGAGCTCGGAGCGATTAGCGAGCGCCGGCTGGAGAAGCTCACCAACGCCGCCCACTCGGGCCTGCCCCCCTTTTTGGTCGAGGACGCGGGGTTGAACTCGGGCTTCATGATCGCGCAGGTCACGGCGGCGGCCGCCGCGGCGGAGAGCAAGACCCTGGCGCATCCCGCCTCGATCGACTCGCTCCCGACCTCGGCCGGCAAGGAGGATCACGTGTCGATGGGCATGGGGGCGGCGCTGAAGCTGCAGGAGGTCGTGCGCAACACCCGCCGCATCTTGGCCATCGAGCTGCTGGCGGCGGCCCAGGGCGTCGACCTGCTGCGACCACTGCACAGCAGCGAATCCCTGGAGGCGCTGCACGCCAGCGTCAGGCAACACGTCGCCAGGTGGGACCAGGACCGCTTCATGGCGCCCGATCTGGCCGCGGCCGAGAGCCTGCTGGCCGGGGGCCTGGACGAGCATCTGAGCGGCTTGCAATGAGGAATCGACGATGAGCGAGACCGAGGCCTCTACCGCAGCCCGGCGTGAAATTCGCGCGCCGCGTGGTACCGCCCTAAGCTGCCGCGGCTGGCAACAGGAAGCGGCACTGCGCATGCTGATGAACAACCTCGATCCGGAGGTGGCGGAGAAGCCGCAGGAGCTCATCGTCTACGGCGGTTCCGGCAAGGCAGCGCGCAACTGGCCGTGCTACGACGCAATCGTGGCTACGCTGAAACGGCTCGGCAACGACGAGACGCTGCTCGTTCAGTCGGGCAAGCCGGTGGCGGTGTTTCCCACCCACTCCGGAGCACCGCGGGTGCTGATCGTCAACTCACTGTTGGTCCCGCATTGGGCTACCGACGACGAGTTCCGGCGCCTCGACGCGCTGGGACTCACCATGTACGGCCAGATGACCGCCGGCTCCTGGATCTACATCGGCAGTCAGGGCATTCTCCAGGGGACCTACGAGACCCTGGCCGAGTGCGCGCGCCAAAGTTTCGCCGGCTCGCTCGCCGGCACCCTGACGGTGACCGCCGGTCTCGG